>JAFGSU010000254.1 GCA_016934435.1 Candidatus Zhuqueibacterota bacterium
AATGTACCGCCATTCCGGGACCACCCATATCCCGCTGCGGGTAAACGCCGCCGGCATGATTCCTCTCATCTTCGCCATGTCCATCGTCCTGTGGAATGCGGGGCTGCTCGGCGGTTTGCGGCGCTACGGCGAAATCGGTGTGCGCCTGGCCATCGGCGAGTATAAAGGCCATATCTATCGATCGATGGTCGTCGAATCAATCGTCATCGGGCTGGCCGGCTCGGTCATCGGCACCGCCGCCGGCGTGGCGCTGGTCTATTACATCCAGGTTCACGGCATCGATTTCAGCTCCATGTTCGAAAATTCCGGATTGATGATCAACACCGTCATCCGCACCCACGTCACCGCGCAATCGTATTATTTGGGTTTTATTCCGGGACTTTTCGCCACCGTGCTCGGCACCATGCTGGCCGGCATCGGCATCTATCGCCGCAATACGGCGCAGCTGTTCAAAGAGTTCGAAGGATGAGGTCTGAGGGCGGAGGCTCACTACCATTCAAATTGAATGAATGTAAATACCCCAAACCGGATAAACCGGAGTCTTTACAGGGCGATCAGGCTTGTTCTCTTAAAATCTTGGGCCACTGGGTGAAAAAGAATAATGGAGCAAGGTTGTATGAAAAATTTAAAGCAAGTACTTTCGAGGAAATTATGAAAAAAATAATATCTATCATCGTTATATTACTCAGCGCATCTGCAGCGCGGCCGCAGAATCCGTCGGGCGAGGCGATTCTGATTAAGATCGACGCCAACCTATCGTCGCGAAATCGCATCGTCACAAGCAAGATGGTGATCCACGGCCGCCGCGGCAGCCGCACGATCGAAGCGCAATCGTGGGTACAGGGCATCGACAAAGCCTTCACCGAATACCTGGCGCCGGCGCGTGAAAAAGGCACCAAAATGCTCAAATTAGGCGATCAATTGTGGATGTACTCCCCCTCTACCGACCGCACCATCCAGATTTCCGGCCACATGCTGCGACAATCTGTGATGGGTTCGGACCTGTCGTACGAAGATATGATGCAGGACCCGAAACTGGCAAATCACTATCACGCCACCGTCGAGGGAGTGGAACGCATCGAGGAAAGAGCGTGCTGGGTGCTGTCGCTCAAAGCCAAGACCGAGGATATGGCTTACGAAACGCGCAAATTGTGGGTCGATCAGGAGCGGGAGATTCCTTTGAGAGAGGATTTGTTCGCCAAGAGCGGCAAACTGTTAAAGCAAATGGAACTGAAAGATATCCGGATGACCGAGGGCCGCTGGTACCCCATGCGGATGATTTTCAAGGACATGCTCAAGACCGGCAAGGGCACCGAGTTCATCGTCGAAACCATTCGCTTCGATCAGGACATTCCCGATTATCTGTTCAGCAAGGCGGGGTTGAAGAAATAAGTCCATGCAAACTCATCAAATGGATGATGCAGTAAACTTTTTGTATCATAAAATTACCCTATTCTGCATGGCAACTCGTCGATTCCAGCGGCGGCTGGTGATTTTTCACTATCTGTATTGATGAGTCAACATACTATCCTGCCTGAAAATAATATTCCAAATATCGGTTAAAATTACTATTGATTCTTCCAAATACAAGTTGTACCTTATTCTTGTACAATAACGTTGGAGAGTGATCAAATGGCAATTCAAACCACCTATTCACAAGCACGTGCGAACCTAGCAAGTCTTTGTAACCGGGTATCCGAAGATAAAGAAATTGTGTTGATTAAGCGCCGAAACTCGGAAGATGTCGCTTTAATTGCATCATCTGAATTATCGAGCTTAATGGAAACAGCTCATTTATTGCGCTCACCAAAAAATGCACAGCGTCTATTGGCTGCTCTTAATCGTGCTCTTGGTCGTTCAGAGCATCCACAGCGAATCGATGATTTTAAAAAAGAGATCGGACTTGAAGAAGAATTGGGATAGACCGATTACAGATCACAGAAGAGATGCCGTATTTCACTCCGAATTTAGAGAGATTTAAAGTATTGGATAAATACAGATCGCAAAATCGCCTTAAAAATATTTGAATTAATCGAAGCTGTACTGCATGATCCTTTTAAAGGAATTGGGAAACCTGAACCACTAAAATATTTAGCATGTGGAACATGGTCAAGGAGAATTACTCAAGAACATAGGATTGTTTATCTAGTAACCAAAGATCGTATAGATTTTCTCCAGGCGAGATATCACTATTAATCAAGATAGCCAGCATAGCCATGAGTTAATACCATTGGCCACATGCATCCGTAATTTACTTCAGGTAGATGGGACAAAACCCATCCTACCTTTTTAACTCCTCATAAATCCTGCGGATTGTCGCTTCGTCTTGAGGCCTCCCGGCCACGTGTCCCCACCCTTTTTGCGTCTGAAACAGCCCGTCATAGGCCAAATCATGATACGAGTGAATGAGATGAGGAATCTTGCGTTTGGTCAACGCCTCCTCCATCATGTGCGCTTCGACCTGATTTTCAAGAACAAGAATTTTTTTAAACTCCATTCCGACGTCTCCAAAAAGTCCGTTCATTGCACCTGCAAAATACCATCCCTGTCTATTAGCTGTAGATACAATCCCCAATCGCCGCCGGCCTGGCCCACCTTGACCAGCACCCGGTTCTCGCCTTTTTTGAGAGGAGCCAGCAGCAGGTCCTGGGCCGGCGCGGCGCTGCGATGGACATGCTCGCGATGGATTTCTACACCGTTGACCCAGACCGCCGCGGCATCATCGCTGCCCAGCAAAATCGGAATTTCCGCCTCTTTTTCCGCCGTCACCCGCACCAGGGCATAGGCGACGACGTCTTCCTGCTGCTTAAAATGAACAAGGAAATCGAGGAACCCGTGCGGCTCACTTTGCGCCGCTTTTAAGGCCGCAGAAGCGCCCATGGCATCGGTGAAAACCGCAGAGAGATCGGTTTGCGTTTCCGGAGAATAGGCCCGGTCAAATCCCCTGTCCTCCGAATTATCAAAGGGGCCGACGATCAGATAGTCTTTGACAAAGGGACAGGGCAAATCGGGGAAATCGGCGGCGTGCTTCCAGCTCGAGGCCAGCCGCTTTCTTTCTGTCAGGTCCGCCTGACGAACTGCACGCAACCATTCCGACCATTTGTTAAAATCTCCGAGAGCAAAGAGGTAAGGATAGAGCAGGACGCAATCCCGTTCGGGCGCATTTTTCAACATAATCTGGATATAAGCCATTACTTCGCTTTTACATTCCGGCTTGCGATGCAGGAGGGAAATGGCCTGCGGCAGCATGGTGATCAGAGCGGGATCGTCGGGTTTTTCTTTGGCCCGATGTATAAACGCGGCGTAAGCGGCTTCATCGACGTGCACCGGACCGAACGCGGGTAACGCCATATCAAGGGCATCCGCTACATTGCAGTATGGATCGACGCCATAGCCGTACCACAGCATGGATCCGGCCGGCGGGGATTGACGCAAATAGAGATCGATGGCGCGGCCGTCTTGAGAGACGATGGCTTTGAAAATTAGCCGGAGGTCACGTCCATCGGCATCGCGCAGTGAAAAACCGTTCACCCTGCCCGCCGCCTGCAGGCGTCCATTTACCGATTCAAAAAGTAGGCGATAGATCGGGAAACGGTCGGTCAAAAGCTGGATGGCAGCGAGTTGCGGACCGGTATGGATGTCGCTGCGATTGAATTGGGCGCGCAGTACGAGTTGCGCCAGACGATGACCGAGCCGTTTGAGGCCGGCGGTGCCGATGTGAATGGCATCATCCATAGTCAGATCGATGGCTGCCGCCACACCCACGTAGGGAAGCTGCTGCGGTAGCAGCCGCTGTTGCTCGCGGATGTCGCTCCAGGCGTGATTTTCACTCGCAGTGATATAGCGCCCTAACTGCACCAGATAAAAGGGCAGATCGGCGTCGTTGAAATCACGGCGGATCGCCGCCACTAACTTTTTCATCCGCTCGGTGTAGAGCGGCGCTGCGTGGGCGTTGCATTCCGCCTCGCCCTGATACCACAAAATCCCTTTAATTCTGCCGCCGACAGCCTGGAATCGCCGGTACATGGAGCCGTACAGCGATAAACCGCCCTCGTCCCTCTTTTCAGGATTCCACTGCTCCATGGAAGTGCCGCCGTGGGCGCAGGGCACCAGGCCGACGGGGGCGCCGGTGGCTTCCACCATGGTTTTAGCGAAGGTCAAGCCCAATCCGGCGCCGGTGGTCGCATAGGCCTTTTCCGCCTGTCGGCGCTTTTCCAGCGCCTCGCCTTCGAGTCCGCGATGATGCACCGGATCGATCGAATCCAGCAGCCAGTGTAACGGCTCGCTGGCGATATTCCAATGCTCATCAAAACCGTAGGCATGGACAAAAATGCTCGGCTCTTCGATCCCTTCTAATTCCCCTCTGCCCTGCATATTGGATTGTCCGGCTAAAATCCATACATCACCCACCAGGATGTGGGGATAGCTCTGCTGCAGGATCATTTTGCCTTGCTTATCAATCAGAGCGAGTTCAACCGTATAAGGACCTCCGGTCGGAAGGGCGGTTATTTCTCCCCGCAATGCGCCTTTTTTAAGCCGGCCGACCTCGAGCCAATCGCGCACGACGTGGCCTCTGCGGCCGTCGATGATGCGCGCCTGAATGATGGCTTCACCGGTTTGCTTACAATTTCCTTCGAACCGGATA
>JAFGSU010000255.1 GCA_016934435.1 Candidatus Zhuqueibacterota bacterium
CATAGATCGACTGATCGTCATCACCGACAACTGTCAGCTTGCGTGATTTTTCCGCCAGAAGCCTGACCAGCAGAAATTGCACATGGTTGGTATCCTGATATTCATCCACAAGTATATGCCGATAGCGGCGCTGTAAATTTTCGAGCACCTCCGGATTATCCTGCAATAACTTTACCGCCCAAAAAAGCAGATCATCGAAATCGAAAACATTGCTCTTGCGCAAATAGGCCTGATAGGATTTGTACACGCGCGATACGATTTTATTAAAATAAGCGGATGCCGTTTTTTCGTATTCCTCGGGATCGACCATAACCTCCTTGGCGCGGCTGATATATTCCGCCACCGCGCGGGGCGCATGAGTTTTGGTGGAGATGCCGAGTTCGTCCATACAACGTTTGATCAGATTCAGCGAATCATCCTGATCGTAGATACCGAAACCCTTGTCATAGCCGACATGCTCGGCATAGCGGCGCAGAATCCTCGTGCAGAAAGAATGAAAAGTGGAGACCTGCATCTGGGTGATATCCAGTCCGACCAGATGTGTGAGACGGGATTTCATCTCCATGGCAGCCTTGTTCGTGAAGGTTACCGCCAGAATATTGTAGGGGGGTACATGCATCTCCCGGATCAGATAGGCGGCCTTATAGGTCAACACCCGGGTTTTGCCCGAACCGGCCCCGGCCAATACCAGAAGCGGGCCGTCGCAATAGGTCACCGCCTGGGATTGCTGGGGATTCAAATCCGCGTTAATTTTTTCGACAAACTCACCCATGGTGGCAGCTAATATATTCAAATCTCAATCTGAGTCAATCATCTAAATCATTATTTGTTTGCGTACGACCGGTGATTATGCTATTTATTCCAATTATGCCGGAATTACCAGAGGTTGAAACAGTTGTACGGGGGCTTCGCAAAGGGATTCTACGCAGGAAGATCGCAAAGGTCGTATATTGCGCGCCGCATTTGAAGAAAATGAATACACGAGGGTTTGCGCGTGATTTAATGGGGCGAAACATCTCTTCGATCGACAGAATCGGCAAAAATATTTTTATCAATTTGGATGATGGGGCGTTTATACAGGTGCATCTGCGCATGACCGGCCGCCTGATTATGGATAATGGCAAAGGGGATTATGATTGTCACGATCATCTCATACTCGAGTTTGTCGATGGAAAAAGCAGGCTTGTCTTTCGGGATGTGCGCAAATTCGGGCAGTTTGTCTATATCCCGGCCGGGCGGAAAGAACGTTTTTTCGATGAATTGAAAATCGGGATTGACGCGTTAAAAATTTCCGCGGAAGAGTTCACGCGAATTTTAAAGTCAAAAAACAGGATGATCAAACCGCTCTTGCTGGATCAATCGATAGTGGCCGGGCTGGGCAATATCTATGTCGATGAGATTCTTTTCAAAAGCCGGGTTCATCCGCAAAAGATTTCTTCACGCATTTCCGCGCGTAAATTAAGTGAGATGCACCGTCATATGCTTAAGACACTGCGCTCCGCCATCGACAACATGGGTACGACCTTTGATTCGTTTTCGAATGTCAACAACGAGCCCGGCAATTTCCAGTCATATCTGCAGGTCTATGCCAACGCCGGCAATCTCTGTCCGCGCTGCGGGAAAAATAAGATTAAAAAGATAGTGGTGGCTCAACGGGGTACGCACTACTGCCCGTATTGCCAGAAATTGTAAGGATCAGGTTGGAATTGAAGCACGTGTCCGGGCCGCTACTTGAACAGCGAGACAAAATCCTCAAATTCATCATTTTCAACATCGCCCACCGCGACATACCAATACTTTTTACAGCTCCACAGCACAAAGGAATGATCCGCATGGCGACAGAAATAGATATCCGCATGATTCTGCAGATGATCAAGTTTATCCGGCGGATCATAAGAATCAATCGGCAAAACGAAGATGGAAACATCATGACCATGGACTTCATAAACCAGATGGGCTGTGCACTTGTCATGAGCGTTCGGACATTTTGAAATTTTGCATTTGACCAGATTACAACCGTTGTTGGGCAATAACAGAATCTGTGGAAGAGGCATCTTTTTCGATAAGCAGGTATCAAATACCGCCAGGTCAGCGGCGACAAAACCCATCTCAATGGAATCATCAAGCGCCTTTTCATGGTTTAGCAGAAACGGCTCAAATGTTTTTGCCTGAAGGTCGTGATTGATATGGGAAAAATAAAATATTAGGGCAATAATGGCGACGATAGCCAGAAACCCGGCCGCGAAAGCCGGTTTAAAGAAAAAAAAACGGGGGGGACTTTCTTCCAACTCGTCCGGCCCTCCCAGTTCCTCAATGCGATGCATGACTTTGATCTTAAGCGAGTCTACAGCGCTGGAATAATCATCCACGCCCTTTTGCTTTACAAAGTTGTTGAGATGTTCCTCAAATTGATAGGTTTCGAAGCAGTGTTTGCATTCCGCCAGATGTTCCTGAACATCATTTACGGTTTTCTCATCCAACTGCTTGTCGAGGTAATCATAGAGGAGTTTCAAAGCTTCACGGCATTTCATTTAGTCTTCACCTTTAAGAGATTTATCTTTGGCTTTCAAGAATCCATTCCGTTTTGCGTAATCCCATAAGCTTTTCTGCAACAGTTTTCTACCCCTATGTAATCTCGATTTAACTGTGCCCAGCTGAAGGTTGGCGATTTCGGCGATCTCCTGATAGGAGAACTCCTCCAGGAAAGCGAGTACCACGACAATTCTGAAATCATCTGGAAGCTCCTCGATGGCCTTTTTAACATCATCGTCAAAAATCCGCGAAAACAACAGGTCCTCCGGATCACGGCCTTCGGTTTTATGGTATTTGAGCTGATGATAAAGATAATTATCATCAACATCGTCGTAGGACATCGGGGTCGGCTTTTTGCTTTTCTGACGGTAGTCGTTTATGAAGATGTTCATCATAATCTTAAACAACCAAGCTTTTATGTTGGTGCCTTTCTCGAACCTGTCAAAAAATCGGTAGGCCTTTAGCAAAGTCTCCTGGACTAAATCCTCCGCGTCTTTAACATTCTTGGTCATCCTCAGAGCGGTTCGATAAAGAGCATCAGTATGCTCCATGGCCGTAACCTCGAACTCTCTCTGTTTTCCTATGTCTTCCGCCTTACTCACGTTTTCAGCTGTCTAAGGTCAGAAGCTCTGTTGTCACTTCCAACCCTAAAGAACAACTCCTCCAAGTTTTTGGTTCCCAGAATGTTCCCTCTAAACATAAAACTTATTTCCAAATATTCAAACCCTTTTTATCTCCAGATTTATGAGTTTTTATACCCGCTTATGTTCTGACGTATTCAATCTTGGGCCTTAACCCAAGTCAATTAATGATTTAGTATTATCATTTATATAATAGCAAATCACTCGACATTAATCAAGACTTATTTTATACAATATTCCAACGCAAACGAACCATCTTATTTTCAATTATTTAGTCGTTCCAATCCGAAAAATATTACACGGATTTTTGCTATTTTATCATTTTTACCAATTTGGGTAGAAACTGTTTCATGGTCATCGGCTGATAATCAAACTCCCCGGCCACGATTTCTCTGTCATAATCGAACTCCGCCCGTTCGAAAAAGCGAAACATCGCCAGCATATCCTCACAGAATTTTTCCGAGATTCCGAAGCCGGTAAAAACCTCAACGAACTGGTCATCGGCGATACGTACATATTTTATCATGCGATTAAGCTTATCCGATAATGCCACCGCGATATCGCGCATGGAATAATCCTCCGCCCCCGCCAGATCATAAACCTCCCAGCCTTTGGGACCGCGTTTGAGAGCTTTGTATGCGATCCGGGCGATATCATCGACAGAAACATATGGGACCTTCACTCCGCCGTCGAGGGGATAGGTGAAAAAACCGGAGGAGATAGTTTCCAGGAAGTTGAACATGTTTTCGAAAAAATTGCCGGGACGAAGGACCGTGGCTGGCACGCCGGTCTCTTTCAGCATCTTTTCGATTTCACCTTTGGCCTCGATGATGGGTGAGCCTGTGCTCTTGTCGGCGCCCATTGAGCCGGAAAAAATAAGGTGTGAAATTCCGGCCGACTTTAGTGAGTTCGCGAAATTCTCTCCGACCTGCAGCTCTTCCTCGTAATGCTGACCGTTGCGGACATTTCCCTGGACTACAAGAAAGGCTTTTTCGCAGCCATCCAAAGCCCCTCCGACAAAATCGGGATCTAACAGATCGCCGACCATCGGTTCCGCGCCCAACCCCACAAGCTCAGCTAGCTTTTCCGTTTTGCGGCTGACCACTCGTATCTGTTCGCCGTCGTCCAGAAGCCGTTTCGCCAGCCTCCCGCCGATATTCCCAGTCGCGCCGGTTATTAAGATCATTGTATATACTCCTTATTCTATATCATACTCATCGATTCAAAATCACGCGTTTTAATGTAAAGAATAATCCCGGCTTGGCAAGCGCTTTCTACCCTTTTGCATTTTGTAGGAATATAGTAGTCGTCGTTTCGAGTAATGAATCATCGAGGATGATTTGGCGCGAGAAACCCGACATTTAGCTAATCACGACGCAAGTATTCGGGCAATCTAGTCAATTCATCTTCTTTTATTATTTTTAGTTGATCTAAAGTGAGGTTTATGGCTCCTGTGAGACTGCAACCTCGCAAATCAATGCCGGTTAGTTTTGCATCCTTAAAATCAATACTAACCAGAAATGAAGGATTCATTTTTGCATCAGCTAGTTGCGTATTTGCCATTGAAACATTGATTATATCTGTTTGGAAAAAACTTGCGCTAATGAAATAAGAATTATCAAAGCGAGTGTTTTTTATATAGGCTCCATCAAAATGTGTTTTATAGAATACAGCATTCGTAAAGTCAGAATTTATAAATTTGTATAGCCTCAGATCAGTTTCACTCAGATTTATTCGATCTGGTTCATTTCCAATATGACTGCGTCTTCCAAGAATAGTGATAATTGTCTGTATATCGATTTTGGCTTTGATGTCGATTTTCCTTTGTAAATTTCTGTCCTTTGTGAATATCCTCCACTCTTCATCCTTTTCCTCAGTCCATTTGGAATTTTCTCTAACATATGCTGTAAGGATTTCCATGACTGTCCAATGGTCTTTTGGTGAATCTTTTGCAATTCGTTCAAGAGCATATATAGCACCTAATCTTACTTCCAGCTTTTCGCTTCCTAGTTGCTCAATGGCCCTGGTAAAACGTTCTGTAACCTGTTGATCTTGCAAAACCTCTACGTTTTTTTCGGATGCCCGTATTCTTCTATAGGTTAGGTAGAGTCCGAATATAACAATGAGGCCACCGACCATTTGAAATATGGTTTTTACTGCATTATTGCGAATCTCTGCCAATTTGGCAGAACTGGGTTGAAGCCATTGCCACAATTCTGGTATGGCAATAATCAATAAAATTCCAACTGCAATAAAGAGTAGCGGAATCGCAATTATCATCGCCGCCTGTTTCTTGCCTTTTAAATCAATCATGATGGACTCTTTTCATTAGTCATATAAAATAACTAATTGGGGATATTTTGCAAGTATAATTCTGCTGAATGCCCCATCCCTTTTATGGGAGGGATCATCAAAGGCGGGCGATCGGCACGGCCCATTGGTCCTTGGGGACAAATGGACCTCGCGATGACGCGGCTTATAAAAATGCCCGACATTTTTGAAAATGCCGGGCTTGTCAAAAGAATATATCTTTCGATCTATAAAATCTATAACGTCTGCAAATACTCGTGTATCGCGCGGGCGGCTTTTTTGCCGGCTCCCGCGGCAAGGATCACTGTCGCGCCGCCGGTGACTATATCGCCGCCGGCAAAAACAGCCTTGCGTGAGGACTCCATGGTTTCCTCTTTAACCAGAATATTGCCCCACTTGTTGGTGTCCAAACCGGGCGTGGTCATGGGAATAAGCGGGTTGGAGGAATTGCCGATCGCGACAATAACCGTGTCAACCGCGATCTCATAATTCGAACCCTCAATCGGTATCGGACGTCTGCGTCCGGAAGCATCCGGCTCGCCCAATTCCATTTTAAGGCACTCCATCGCCCTGACCCAGTTATTCTCGTCGCCGATAAACCGTATGGGAGTGGTCAGAAACTGAAATTGCACCCCCTCCTGTTCGGCGTGATGAATCTCGTCGATACGAGCGGGCATCTCCTTGCGCGAACGACGATAAACGATATAGCCGTTATCCGCGCCCAATCGCAGGGCGGTACGCACCGAATCCATAGCGGTATTACCGCCGCCCAGCACTGCCACGTTTTTGCCCGAGGCGACCGGAGTGGGATGTTTGGGAAAATCAAAAGCGCGCATCAGATTATTACGCGTTAGATATTCATTGGCCGAATAAACGCCGCCCAGGTTTTCGCCGGGGATGCGCATGAAACTTGGAAGGCCCGCGCCGGTGCCGATAAAGACCGCGTGAAAGCCCTCCTCAAAAAGTTCGTCGATCGATTTGATCTTGCCGATCACCTGCGAGGTCCTGACCTCCACACCCATCAGGCTCAAGTAATCTACCTCGGATTGTACAATACTCTTGGGCAGTCTGAATTCGGGGATACCGTATACCAAAACACCGCCGGCCTTATGAAGGGCCTCGAAGATAACCACTTTATGCCCCAGCTTGGCCAGATCGCCCGCCACAGTCAGCCCGGCCGGACCGGACCCGACCACAGCCACTTTCTTGCCGGTCGGCGGCAGAATTTCGGGCACTTCGATTTTGCCGGCTTCACGTTCATAGTCGGCTAC
>JAFGSU010000256.1 GCA_016934435.1 Candidatus Zhuqueibacterota bacterium
CACCAGGAAGCGCAAGTCGCGGTATTTGGTGGTCAGGGATGAGACGATGATGCCGAAGCCTAGTCCCAGTCCGGCCATCATCAGCACCAGCAGCGGCGTCAGCAGAATCCACCAGGTCGGCTTAAAAGCGGCGCCCTGCAGGGCAAAAAATGCCATGAAGACGAGGAAAAAAGCGAACTGGATGGCAAAGGCGATCAGGTTGGAGATCAATATCGAAACCGGCACCGCCAGTCGCGGGAAATAGACCTTGCCGAACAGGTTGGCGTTCTGGATAAAGGTCTCGGAGGTCTTGGTCAAACAGGTGGCGAAATAGGTCCAGATGACCGTACCCGACATATAAAACAGGAATTGCGGCAGGCCGTCGGTCGGCAGTTTGGCGATGTTGCCGAAGATGACGACAAAAGTGATGGTGGTCAGCAGCGGCTGGATCAGATACCATAAAGGCCCAAGGATGGTCTGTTTATAGACGGATACAAAATCGCGCCGCACGAACAGCATGACCAGATCACGGTAGCGCCACAGCTCGGCTAATTTGAGATCGAACAGCGAGCGCTGCGGTTGGATGATGAGGTCCCAGGTTTCGGTACTTTGCATAGGTTTTTATCGTTTCAGGTAATAGAATGCTAAATTTTAAATTTTAAATGCTAAATTTTAAATGGGAGAAAAATAATTAATTTTGAATGTTGAATGTTGAATGTTGAATGAGAAAACTGAAATAGAGCGGCCGGGGGCTAATTTTCCAGTCGGCAGTCGGCAGTCTTCAGTTGGCAGTTGGCAATCGACCGACGAGAGTTAATGATATTTGGTAACAAGCTGCGCATCCTGGCCGGACAGGGTTCCCTTCATTTAGAATTTAGAATTTAAAATTTAGAATTCAACCTTCAGCATTCAACATTTATCATTCAAAATTAAGCTTCCCTGATCTCTGTCCTCTCTCCCCTCTCGATCCTCCAGCTTCTTAAGCAGTATTCAACAGCCGTTTCTTAACCGAGCCGAGCAAATCCGTCGCGATATCGTACCAGCGGTAGAAATAATATAACGGCCACAGTCCCGGTTTTTTGGGTTGATAGCGATGCAGCATATAAGCCTTGCCCGGAAAAATCAGCGCCCGGACGAGCCACCATTTCATCCGCGGCTTGAGAAAGCGGAAATCCTCCATGGAATCGGAGCTGCGCGTGCGCAGATGCTTTACCTCGCCGTTCCACAATGCGATTTCACGGCGGCTGTTGCCGGACTGCAACCGGCTCAGATATGCATCCGGCAACGGCGTGCCGAAACGCTGCTGCGTCTCCGTCAATGCCAGATAAAGCGCGGTATTCCAGCCGAAACGGCGGGCCGCGGTCAGGAGTTCATCCCAATCGATTTCATCCGTTTTTTGCGTGAGCAGCAGGTGCAGATCGTAATACCACATCAGCGATACCCCGCCCTGGCCGTGTTTAAAGAGCACGTGTTTGATAGCGGCGTGACCCGCCAGATAGAGGGCGTTGCGTTCCGGTGACAGGACGAGGCAGGGGATATGCTCAAAGGCGGCCGGCCGGGCGCCTTGCCAGAACCATTCGGGATCGGCGGCATAGCGGCTGGCGCGGCCGGTGACCAGTCGCCAGTGCAGTTCCAGATGCGCATAGGGCTTGCTCTGTTTATCGAGATTAGCCTCGGTGTAGAATGCCTCTTTTTGTCCTTTACGAATCTCCGGCATGCTCCAGCTGAATTCGAGCTGGTAATCCATCGGCAGGATGCGCGCGATCGCCTCTTCGATGCGCTCGTAGGGCATGAGCACATCCAGATCGCCGATGGGGCGCAGAGACGGATCGGGATAGAGACTGTTGGCCAGATCGATGCCCTTGAGCAGCACCACCGGAATTTCGGCATGGTGGAGAACGCTCAATATTTTCCCCAGTTCATGAAACATCGCCACCTGTCGGCCGGCCTGCTGCTGATGCGCATGGCGAATGGTTTGTAAAATATCCCGGGGAATGTTCATCTCTCCGACATGATCTTTTAATATACAGTATAGCAGCGAGATCACGCGCTGGTTAATCGCCAATGCCTGAAGTTCCTGCCAGTCATCCGGAGTGTAGCCTTTCAGGTGCGCAAAATTTTCTGTTGACGCCGGCGAAGCGAGGAGGGAACAGAGATCATGGTAATATTTATTTGCGTAAAAATTCTGCATGAATAGATCGAAAGACCTCGCCTTTTTTCATCTCGGAAGAATGAAAATTAAAAATGGAAGATTTAAGAAAATATTTTGCCAAGGAAATTGGCGCCTGATAATATCTTTAATCTTCAATCTTTAATCCATCCCAGATTCTATCGCACACCTCGCGCACGGCGCCTTGGCCGCCTTTCTGCTTGCAGATATAATGGGCGATTTGTTTCACATCGTCGACGGCGTTGGCCGGGGCGCAGGCAAAGCCGACGGTTTTGAGGACCGGCACATCGGCGAGATCGTCGCCCATGTAAGCGGTCTCGGCGAAGGTGATGCCGAGGGCGCCGCAGATCATCTTCAAACATTTGAGTTTATCGTCCACGCCGAGGTAAACCTGTTCGATGCCGAGGACGCGCATGCGGTGGCGCACGGCCTCGCATTTAGCCGAAGAGATTACCGCCACCTGGATGCCTTTTTGCATGATGCGCTTGAGACCTAGGCCGTCGAGGATATGGAACCGGCGGAATTCGTCGCCTTTATCGCTGATATAGACCGCGCCGTCGGTGAGCACACCGTCGGAATCTAAGACGAATAATTTAACAAGTGGCAGCTTTTTCATAGGTAAATAATACAAAACGTTGAACGTTGGAACGTTGGAACGTTGGCATGTTGAATATTGGCTCTCGAAAAAGTAACATGATTTTCTAATGAATAGATACTTTTTGTCAGTTGACGTGCCGTTTTCCAGCATTGCAAATCTTCAAATCGTTCAATTCTCATCTTAAAACACCGTCCTAACGTTCTAACGTTCCACTGTTATAACGCTTCCCCATTTCCCAGACCTCGATAATCATCCGCAGAAAATCCTCCATCTGCGGGAGCGGGATCATATTGGGGCCGTCGCTGAGGGCTTTATCTGGATCGGGATGGGTTTCGATGAAAAAGCCGTCGACGCCGGCTGCGGCGGCGGCTCGCGCAAGATAGGGGGCGAACTGGCGCTGGCCGCCGGAAGCGCCGCCCATGCCGCCGGGCGTCTGCACGCTGTGGGTGACGTCGAATACTACCGGCGCGAACCGGCGCATGATCGGCAGGGAGCGCATGTCCACCACCAGCGTGTGATAACCGAAGGAGGAGCCGCGTTCGGTGAGGATGATGCGGTCGTTGCCGGCGGTGCGCGCCTTGTCGACGATATACCGCATATCCTCCGGCGCCATGAACTGGCCTTTTTTGATATTGAGGGCGCGGCCGCTTTTTGCCGCCGTCACCACCAGATCGGTCTGTCGGCAGAGAAAGGCAGGGATCTGAAGGACATCCACCACGTTTGCAACCGCTTCGACCTGGATGGTCTCGTGCACATCGGTGATGACGGGAATTTTGAATTGGGTTTTGACTTTTTGTAAAATCTCCAGCGCCTGTTCGAATCCGATGGAGCGAAACGAGGTGCCGGCGGTGCGGTTGGCCTTGTCGTACGAGGATTTAAAGATGTACGGGATGTTCAGCCTGGCCGTGAGGTTGGCCAGATGCTCGGCGGTGCGCAGGACGATCTCTTCGGATTCGATGGCGCAC
>JAFGSU010000257.1 GCA_016934435.1 Candidatus Zhuqueibacterota bacterium
CTATTCGCAGCCGCTACATCAAAAGATAGAGGATTAAACTCGAAATAATGGGCACAGTGAGATTGTCCGTCCCGGCCGGAGATAAGGCTTCTGTAAGCGTGGCCGCTATTGTTGTAATGAATGACAAAATCAATACCCGATCCAGTGGAATAATCGCGCTATTCGGACTCAGGGACGAGGCCGGCAACAGCCACAGGGTTATTAAGACAGCCACAAAACTGACCAGGGCCATGGCAAAAGAGCCGACCCAGGTACGGTTATGCCCGAAAACGTGGTATTTCTTCTCACCCCATTTTTTACCCACCAGACTGGCAAAGGCATCCCCCCAGGTCATGGCCATGACACCGGCAACAGCAATGGGAACCCTATCGAGTTCACCGCCGGTGCGCCAGAACAGGCAAAATACCAACGTGATGGAAATGGCAAAATAAATCGTACCGGGGGAGGAATCCCTGGTATCCATCTGTTTGAAAGTTTGTGAGCGATAAAAGTAATAATTCAGAATGATAAACGAAGCAAACGGGACAATGCCCCAGTACCAATCCTTGAAGAAAAACAGGATACCCCAAATCCACATGCCGGCCGCAATATGGATAATTTTGCGGCTAATATCCTGCGGCCACTTGAGATATTTGCCAAGCTGTTCAATGGCGAACAACAAGCCGAATGCATACACATAGGATACTGCCAATCCCAGCCAATTATTTTGCATAGCCCCTCCTTTTTAGGATCGTTACAGATAAAAAAAAGGACTCATTCAACCACGTATTGAGTAGCCGCCGTCCACCACAATGGTTTGTCCCTGAATTTGCTTTGCCAGGGAGCTGCATAAAAACAACACCGCATCGGCCACATCATCGGGTGTGGTGAGTCTGCCCGTGGGGGTTTTTTCCCGTGCGGCTGTCAGCATTTCATCACGATTGGGAAAATGCTTCAGCGCATCCGTATCCACGACGCCGGCGGAAACCGCATTGACGCTCACTTTATAGGGCGCCAGTTCCAGAGCCAGATGGCGAACCAGCGACTCCAGAGCCGCCTTGGAAGCCCCGACAGCCGCATAATTGGGTATGGCCCGTATGGAGCCCAAACTGGAGACCGCGATGATGTATCCCCCGTCTTGACCCATAAGCGGCACAGCGTGCTGTGACAGAGGCAACAGCGTCCCTGCATTGATGTCCATGGTCCAATGCCAGTGCTTCTCATTCAACTCCATAGCTGGTTTCAAAACACCGGAGGCGGCGTTACTGACGAGGATGTCGAGTCGGCCAAATTGATTTTTTATTTCATCAATCATCCGCGGAATATTATCCGGTTCACCCACATTGGCTCTGATCGCCAGTGCCCGTGCGCCTTTCGCTTCTATAAGTTTGACGGTTTCTTCGGCTGCAGCACGGTGACGTAAATAGTTTATGGCAACGTCGGCCCCTGCTTCCGCCAATCGAACGGCAATGGCGCGGCCGATGCCGCGCGACCCGCCGGTCACTAAAGCGACCTTGCCTTTTAAATTGCAGTTGAATGAGGCCATTATTTGCTCCTTTATTGATTTATTTTTTCATTGGCAATGAAAAATTCCTGGATCACTGATAAATTTATATCCATTCGCGTTGCACCAAAGACTATCAAGTTACTACTTTGCTGTTGACGTTACCGTCGCCATGATAACAATCGACCGACATAGACATCTCTACGGTTTATGTCCTGCGCGCATCTGTCATAAACAAAAATATCATCAAGCCGATCAGAAAAATGATAGCCCACATGACCAGCGCGAATGGACGTTGAAAGTCGAATCGAATGATCTCAATGATGGCTCCTGCTATACTGATGACGATATAGATGATACCTCTTTTCCCGTATCGACCGGCATCAAAATACCTTTTTTTAACCGAAAACGACATGATCCCTTTTCTCTCCAGATTTTGCCAACTTATAGCACGGCTGGTTAATAATTTATTGGACGCATGTAACAACTGTCAGGCAGATGTAAAAGCTTTAACCTTATTGTTCGGCGACGCCGGTACCAACGCAATGCAGACAGATTACGTTGTATTTTGCGTCAGCTGCCATTTTGTATATATTTCATAAATTGCCACACCGAACGCTACCGCCACATTTAACGATTGCTTGACGCCCAACATGGGTATCTGTATCGCCAGGTCGGTTTCAGTCAATAAAGCTTCATTCACACCATTATATTCATGCCCGATAATCAGGCAAAGTGGAAAACGATAGGGCGCCACGCGATAGTCCACACTTTCGTCGGTTTGTTCCAACGCGACAATCTGGCAGCCCTGTTGATGCAGCTCTCTCACAGGCGTCAGGGCATCCGCATGATAGCTCCAATCAACCGCTTCCTCGGCGCCCAAACTTGTCTTTCGAATCTCATTTCTGGGCGGTGCCCCTGTAATCCCACAGATATACAAATGCTGCATATTGACGGCGTCTGCTGTACGAAAGATCGAACCGACATTATGCAGACTACGGATGTCGTCCAGCAACCCGTAAAAAGGAGTTTTCTCCTGTTTATGCCGATTCCGCCTTTTTATACTCAAGGCCTGCAATTCCTGGAATGCGAGCTTGCGCATGGATCAAATACCTTATTAAAATGGAACTCATGCATAAACGAACAAAATGATATGCCATCTACAAGGTGACCGAATCCACTTGCGAACCCGGTTTCGGCGTTCATTCAATTCACTACAATGTATAAAGAATATACTATACAATGCAATTCGATTTTCAATATTTTTGGCTATCTCTCCATTTTAGCTTAATCCAGCATTTGATTATAAAAAAAGGAGAGCGGATAATCCGATCTCCTTAGAAACATCGCGTTCTTAAAAAATGTTATTTCTTCTTGCCTTCTTGAGATGTGCAGGCGGAATGAGCGGGGCAAGTGCTTTTGCAGGCGCTTTCTTTGCATGCGCTCTTTTTTGCTTGCGTAGCCTTTGGACATTGGGCAGCCGATTTTTCATTGCAGGCCGTTTCTTTATGGCTGCAATCCGCCGGACAATTCCCATCCTTGTGCATGGCACAGGTGGCGGACTTGTCTTTTGTGACGGATTTGTCATCACTGTAAACGGCACCGACCACAACCATAGCCAGCATTATCAGCGCCAGAATCAGAGTTATTTTTTTATACATGGAACGTACCTCCTTTTAATGATTTGGATTTTGAATAACGCAATTATTTGCATGATTCCTGTTTCGGCTACAACAACTCATTACCAAAGATGAAAATATCTGCTGCTGCTGCTGCGTCAGGATCACTTTTTGCGTGAGCAAATGCTCGACCACCATGCGTTGCATGAGCGATTGCAAACTGTCGATCTGACTGCAAACAGCTTCAATTTGTTTGACATCGGGTTCCGGGGTTATTACCATTTGGATCAATTGCATTCTATTGTCGGCCAACCGGGTGACAATCATCTCTGTCTGTCGATGATACTGACTGCGTATCTTTCGCATGCCTTCAAGCTGATCTGCAGACAATCCGAGTTTTTGTTGTAAAAAGGCATCGGCTTTTAATTCTTGCGCCGGGCATGATTCCGGTTGATATCGCGAATAGATCCGATGGTACGCAAAAGTAGCAAGCGCTGCCAGATTGATGACCGTCAATATCATGATAGCGAAAAAAAATATTCTTGATTTCATGGCAACACCTCATCCGGTCTTTCATAGATCATCATGATTGCGCGACCCAACGACTGCGGCGGATTCGGATCAAAGACATCGATATCAAACGTTTGCTGCATCACCTCCTCGGCGACATTCGCCTGCTGCAAATCTGAATGGACCGGCGTATTGCCTAAAAAATATCCACAGAAAACCGCCGCGATCAGCAGCGTCGCCGTCATCAGCGGCTGCAATATCGGCAGAACGGTTTTTAACTCGCCCTGTCTTCGTTCCCGCTGCAAGGATTTCAGCCGAGTGTTTACACGGGTCCAGAGAAATGGAGGAGCACTTTCACGCCGGCAATGCTGTGGACCCTTGTAAACATGCTGCAACCTTTCATACTCTCGGCGGCAGGATGCACATTTTGCTATATGGGCTTCCATTTGAGAACATTTGTTATCGTCTAAATCGCCATCGAGATAAATGAGCAAATATTTTCGCACTTTATTATGATTCATCTTTTCCCCTTTTTATCTATTAGACACCAAACCCGCCATAAACTTTTATTAAAAATCTTTTAAAAGTGGCAAAAGCTTTTTGCATAATTCTTGTTTTGCCTGAAACAGCCGGCTTTCGACCGCAGCCACCGAAATGTTGAGCACCTCGGCAATTTCCTGATAAGTCAGACCCTCGTAACGAAAGAGAACCAGCGCGGTTCGCTGCTTTTCTGACAGCCCGTTGATCGCAGCCTGGATGATGGATTCCGTTTCCTTCTTCTCCAGGCTGTCCTGTGGATCGTCCGATCGAGCGGATTTCAACGTCATTTCGCCCTCCGACAGCCAATCCAGAGAAAAAAACCTGGCTCGTCTTTTTTGTCTTTGCGCGTTCAGACAATGATTTACCGAGATGCGATAAATCCACGAAGTCAATCGGGCATCTTCACGAAAACGATCGATGGAAAAATAAATTTTGCAAAAGATATCCTGAACCGCATCTTCGGCTTCCTGTCGGCTGTTGAGGAAACGAACGCAGATGTTGTAGATCCGATCGGCATAAAAATCAAACAAGCGCTTGTAAGCTTGTTCATCTCCGGATCGCAGTTTTTTTATGAGTTCTCTCTCTTGCAATGATGCCTCGAATAAAACAAACGAATACTCTATATTAGACACAATAGCGCGGATAAACTTGTACCGATCGTCATGGTAAAATTAAAAAAGATGTGTATAAAATAGGAAAAATTTTTTATATTCCCAGTAGATATGATGCCTTTCAATATAAACGTTGAATATTCGACAAGGAGATGTAAAAAATGGGAAAAATCAATCATACCTGCCTTGAGCGCTTTTTGCGCTATGTAACCTATGACACACAATCTTCGGAAGATTCGACCTCGTTTCCCAGTACCGAAAAACAAAAAAAACTCGCTCAGGCTCTGGTGGAAGAACTTTTGGAAATCGGATTAAAGGATGCAGCGATGGATGAATGGGGCTATGTTACGGCCACCTTACCGGCTACGGTTGAACATAAAGTGCCCGTCATCGGTCTTATAGCGCATATGGATACATCGCCGGATGTTTCCGGTGAAAATGTAAAGGCTGTTATCCATAAAAATTATGCCGGCGGCGATATTGCGCTTTCCTCTGGTGTCGTAATAAAAGTGGACGAAAATCCCGCCCTGAAAGAACAAATCGGCCATGACCTCATCACCTCCGACGGCACCACCCTTTTGGGCGCCGATAATAAAGCGGGGATTGCGGAGATATTTGACGCCCTCCATCATCTCGTGGCACACCCGGAGATTCCGCACGGCACGATTCGAGTGGCCGTTACGCCGGATGAAGAAGTGGGACGTGGAACCGAACACTTTGATATTAAGGCATTCGCCGCCGACTTTGCTTATACTATCGATGGCGAATCCCTCGGTGAAGTCGAGGATGAAACCTTTTGCGCCGATACCGTGGTGATCCAGATTACGGGCGTCAACGTTCATCCCGGCTATGCCAGAGGAAAGTTGGTCAACTCGGTTAAATTAGCAGCCGATTTTATCGACCAGCTGCCTAAAGACGGGCTGTCGCCTGAAACTACCGAAAAACGAGAAGGATACGTGCATCCCCATATAATAAATGGCAACGTCGAGACAACCACCATAAAAATTTTGGTGCGCGATTTTACCCTGCAAGGGTTGCATGAAAAAGAAGCCTATCTTGAAGAGATTTTAGCAAAATTACTCAGCAAGCACCCCAGGGCCCGGGCTGATTTTAAAATAGAAGAATCCTATCGCAATATGAAATTCGAGCTTGATAAAAAACCGCGCGTCGTCGAGTATGCGATAGACGCCGTTGCTCGTGCCGGCATCACCCCGAAAAAAAACATCATCAGAGGTGGTACCGATGGCGCCAAGCTATCGTATCAGGGACTGCTCACGCCCAACATCTTTACCGGTGGCCATAATTTCCATTCCCGCCAGGAATGGATTTCGATCCAGGATATGCAAAAAGCCGTTCAGGTTATCGTGAACCTTGTACAGATATGGTCTGAAAAATATAAACAATAGTGGCTGCAGTTCTCAACCGCTAAAAAGGGTCTGCAATTGATCCGTCATTGGAGGCCCTTTATAGCATAAAAACGTTCACATTATGAGGGCACATTCTCTGCTTCGATCAGTTGATCGAGTACTTCCTGCGCCGATTTGGCTTTTAATAGCTTTTTACGAAGACTACTCTCTTTGAGTATCTTCGACAATTTAGCCAATATTTTTAAATATTCTCCGACTGTATCCGTCGGTGTACCGATTACAAACAGAATTCGCACCGGCTCGCCATCTTCAGCGCCAAAATCGATGCCGGTATCCAGTCGGGCAAACGCAATGATGATCTTTTTAACCGATTTCGTGCGTGTGTGAGGGATCGCGACGCCCTTGCCGATTCCTGTACTTCCCAGACTTTCGCGCTGAAAAACTTCTTCAAGGAATTCATCCGAATTTTCCAGCGCTTTATTCTTTTTCATTAATTCAATAACAGCAGTGATCGCTTCATTTTTATCTTTCGCAGGGACGTCCAGGTATATCAAACGATAATCCATGTATTCCGATAGTCGCAAATTTTTTTCCTCCAGCGATACAATAATTCATACCACTATTCATAATACCATATGCGGTGTTAACTGGCAAATTAAGGTGATGATACGCCCTCCAGAGGGTTGCCGGAATAATTTGTAGACACCAAATCGGTGATGATATTTTTCAAGCACTAAATTTATGTTTTTTACTGGCAAAAGTCAATTAATTTCTCGCAGGTCCGGCAAGTAATCGTCTCCTGATTAGTACGCTTCAAATTCCATCAGCCCTTAAAGGTAAAAGGGGAAAATTCATTTCATCGGCTTTAATAAATAATTTCCTATGAATTGCGGATATTTTTGATTATCTTTATCGAATAAAATATAATCAATGCAAACAATCTGTCAGAAAATACAAAGACAAGAAAGGAGAACCACATGCATAAATATTTTTTGCTGGTTATCTCGTTGGCTGTGCTCATTTCAGGTTGCGGCCAGAAAGGGATGAAATTGGAACAGGGCACCCCTATCTATGAATTGGCCAAAGAAGTAGCGAAGAGCTATCCGGCTGTTGATCCCGATGTCAATAAAGTACTGATCAAAAGCAAACATTTTACCATCACACCCGGCGTCTTTTTCACCGAACTGCAGCTGGCCATGGGCAAACGGGTTCATGATTTAAATAGTTACGACAAACAACGCATGCCGGAATTTGTTCGTATTAACATCGAACGCATGGCAGAGAGGAAACTGCTATGCCAGGCGGCAAAAGATGCCAATATTTCCGTTCCGGCAACCAAACTGGATAGCACCATGAACGTAATTTTCCAGCACAATGGCGGCAAAGAAAACTTTTTAAAAAGAATAGGCAATGACGGTATCACCCTGGAAACCGTTGAAAAAGATATTGAGCGCGAGCTCCTCATTCGCCAATACTTTGAGAAAAAAGAATCCGAAATAACCGTGAGCGAAGAAGAAATTAAAAGCGCCTATGCTGATGACAAAACGGCCAGTGTGCGGCATATCCTGCTGCGGACCCAGGGACAGAATGATTCGATGAAGGCGGTGACGCGTCAAAAAATGGAAGACATCCTTTCCAGGGCTAAACGTGGGGAAGATTTTGAGGCGCTGGCAAAAGAGGTCTCCGAAGACCCCGGCTCAAAAGACCGCGGCGGCTTGTATGAGAATTTTCCCAAAGGACAGATGGTTAAGCCTTTTGAAGACGCCGCTTTCTCCGTTCCCGTTGGTGATATCAGCGACATCGTCGAAACATCCTATGGTTATCATATTTTACAGATCGTTGATCGCAAAAAAGAAACCCGCCCCTTCGAAGAAGTGCAAGGCGAGATAGAATCACAGCTATTACGCAGCAAACGCCGGAACATGAAGAATTCAATCCTGGAAACCCTCAAAGAAGAAGCGAACTATAAAAGTTATCTATAAAGCAGATCAGCCCTCAACCTTTTATTTTGGCTGGTTGAGGGCTTGTTTCTTTATTCACAAATATCACCATGACCGGTTCGAAAATCCAACACACCTCAAATAAGATCCCACCCCATATCACGAGGTTTTGAATGAACGACAAAAATCATTATTCGATCCGTCCGGCGCAAGCCACGGACGTTGGCACATTACTGGTACTCATTCGCGGTATAGCGGAATATGAAAAATTATCACACGCAGTGACAAACAGCGAACAAGCGCTCCTCGAAACGGGATTTGGTGACGATCCCTATTTCCGGGCCATTCTTCTGGAGATCGAAGAAAACGACGCAAAAAAAGCTGTGGGATTTGCCCTCTATTTTTTCACCTACTCCACCTTTACCGGAAAGCCCACACTTTATTTAGAGGATTTGTTCGTGATGCCGGCATACCGCAGCGCCGGCTATGGTAAAGCCCTCTTCATGCATCTGGTAGGTATTTCCAAAGAAAAAGATTGTGGCCGAATGGAATGGTCTGTTTTGGACTGGAATGAACCTGCCATCAAATTCTACCAGTTGCTGGGGGCCAGAGCGATGGATGAATGGACCGTCTACCGTCTGGATGAAGCCGCGCTGGATGCCTTGACGAGCGAAGAGAATGATAAATAATGGTGCCCGCCGTTTATCGGCGTTGGATTAGAGTATTCAGCTTTTATGCCGTCGAATTAATACTCATAACAGCAGTTATATTTCCCCTGCTGCCATGCCGGCCAGCGCCCCGGTTGTAAATGCAAACTGCAAGTTAAAGCCACCGCAGGGGCCTACCACATCCAGCGTTTCGCCGGCCAGATATAATCCGGCCACCTTCTTCGACTGCATGGTCTCCGCATCTATTTCGCTAAAAGGGACGCCGCCGGTTGAAGTTTGCGCAAAACGAAAGTCCCTGGTGCCGGTGATCGGTATTCGAAAAGAGGTTAAAAATTCAAATAAAACCGACAATTGATCTTCTGTAACTTCCGCCATGGTGACCTGTACCGGCAGGCTGGCCAAACGCATGAAAACCGGTGGCATTTTGTAGGGCAAAATCCCATGTAACAGTGTGCGCAATGGCCACCTCTTCTTACGATACTCCATCATCATGTCACGAAGCAGACCTTCTCCCTGAGGAATGAAATTCACTAAAAAATAATATCCCAAATTCGCTTCTGTCTTTATATGATGGCTCAAATCCATGACACCGGGCCCATTCAACCCCCACTGGGTGATCAGTACATTACCTGTGGTTTGAGCCAGCAATTGGGCGTTTCGGAACAGCTGAACGTTTGCATCCACTCGAACGCCTTGAAGTTTGTGTAATGCTTTTACATTGGCAACAACAGGCGCCAAAGCCGGATGCGAGGGCACAATCGTATGGCCCATCCGATGTAGAATCGGATAACAGTCCCCTCTGCTGCCCAGCTGTGGGTAGGCCATACCGCCGGCCGCAACGATCACACGGTTTGCCTGGTACCTCTCGTTTTCAGAATACAGATCAAACCGATCCCCCGCTTTACGTATATCAACGATTTTACATCCGAGATGGAGCTCCACACCGGCCGATGAGAGCGCCGCGTAAAAAGTATCAACGACCGCCGCAGCCGATTGTGAGAGTGGATAACACCACCCGTCGGCGGTCGAAAAAATGGGGATGGCTATCTGCCGTAGAAACTCGACCAGCTCGGCATGACCGAACGCAGACAGAGTTCTGGCCAACGTTTCGACATCATCGCAGGTATAACGTTCGGCTGCAATAAATTGGTTGGTGATGTTGCATCGCCCACTCCCGGTGTTCAAGAGTTTTTTGCCAACCTGTTTATGGCTTTCGAAAAGTATGATCCTGTTTTTGTGCCTGGCAGCCTGTAATGCCGCCATCATACCCGCAGGTCCGGCGCCGATAATCGCGATAGTGTGCATCGATGCAATCCTATCGAATAGATTCCAACTTTACAGTATCCAAATGAGATTATTCAAAAAACGCATCTATATACAGGGGTATCACCTGAATTCTGCGTTAGCTTGCGAGCTGAGCGTATATGTGCCACGCACAGGGTTAACGTTTTAACCTGTGGGCACCAAATCGGTGTATCATTCTATTCAAAGGTATCTGTTTGTTTTTTTGAATGCAAGTAAAATCGCAATTCAATGGTACTGGCATATTTTTTCGTAAAAATACTTGCATTTTTATCCAGATATTTTAAATTGATTGAAAATCTTGTACACCGTGTAGGCCCTTGTAACCATTTGCTGCACGGACTAAATCCGCACCAGCAATACAAGAGAGTAAACACCGACCCACCAGGTTCTGTTTACATTACAAGTCGGCAAGTGATAGGTGTACGTTTTGTGTACACATTAGCAGAAAGGATTCTC
>JAFGSU010000258.1 GCA_016934435.1 Candidatus Zhuqueibacterota bacterium
CCGATTTCAGCAAAATGGAAGAGGTATTTGTGATCAAAAAGGCCCCGATGAAAATTTCGGTTTTACCATGAAATATCTGTTCTACATTGTATTTTTACTGGCTGCGATTGTTTTTCAATGGGTGGCCGGCGATCTGATCGCCATAAGCGGCGTGGTCCCCGATCTCACCCTTATTGTGATCTGTTCGATCAGTCTTCTGGAGGGACGCGCCCGAGGCACGGTCTGGGGATGGGTGGTTGGCTTGATCGAGGACCTGCTTGGCAGCGGTCTGATTGGCGCGCTGGCGTTTTCGCGCGCCATTGTCGCTTTTCTCGCCGGAACCGTTTTACATTTTCGCAGTGTTCAAAATATTGTCAGCGCCGCCGTGGTGGTGGGCACTCTTTCGCTGTTGAATAATACATTTATTTTTATCTTTCATCTGCCGGGCGGCGCCAATCTCATGATGGGTATTCTGATGCAGATATTTTTTCCGTCTCTCTATACGATCGTATTTGCCGTCTTGATGTTCGCCATCATACCCGAGTCCATCTGGGAGAAGATTTACAAGACCGAATCCATTCCTTTTGGCTGATCGAAATAATTGGACACCGATTCGGCGCCTGCAGGTTCATCGCGTAACCCTATAGGTAGCGCATTTGCAATTCCGTTCACCAATTAACACCGAATTTGAGTTGGAATCTGAGGCCATTTATCGCCATGTTTTTTCTGGATCGTAAATCGCGCATATTTGTTGCGCTCATCTTTCTTTCCTTTATCATTCTTGCCGTACAGCTGTTGCGATTGCAGATCGTTCAGCGTGAAAAGTACATCGAGCATTCGGAAAAGAATCGGGTGCGGCGGGTACGGCTTTTGCCGCCTCGCGGCATTATCTACGACCGCAGCGGCCGGGTTCTGGTTGATAACCATCCTGTGTATGCCCTGAGCGCCATTCCCTACCAGTGCAGGAACGACGACAAAATATTGCAGTTCTTATCCACCGTGTTGCACGAGCCCCCGTCTGCGATCAAGCAGCGTTTTCGGACGGCGGAGAATCCGTTTTCGCCGTTTAAGTTGTGCCGTAACATCGATTACAGCACACTGGTATTGGTGGAGGAACACAGGATGGATTTGCCGGGCGTGGAATATGAAATCGAGGCGCGACGAGTATATCCCAGCGGCATCAAGGCGCCGCATGTGTTCGGTTATCTCGGAGAAATAACCAAGGAGGAGCTCAAAAAACGTCAGCCGGAAGGTCTGATGCAGGGCGATCTGGTGGGAAAAAAAGGTCTGGAGCGAATGTATGACCGCGATTTACGCGGCTCCACCGGCTATGATTATGTTGAAGTGGATGCCTATGGCCGAAAAATTAAGGATTTGATTGCAGAAGGCGAAAAGCCGCCGATTCGCGGCCGTGATTTTTATCTGACCATGGATGCAACGCTGCAGGTGCAGGCGGAATCCCTTTTTGTCGATAAGCGAGGCGGGGTGGTCATGCTGGATGTGCGCGACGGCGGGGTGCTGGTGCTTTGCAGCAAGCCGGATTTCGATCCGGAGCTGTTTACCACCACTTTGAGCGCGGAGGCATGGCAAAATCTTGTCAATGATCCGGCCAAACCGTTGTACGATCGCATGATTCAGAGTTTATATCCTCCCGGTTCCACTTTTAAAATGATCGTGGCAGCTGCCGCCCTGGAAACACAGGATTATGATCCGAACACCACGGCTATTTGTAACGGGGCAGCCATTTTTGGCGGCCGTGTCTTTAATTGCTGGTACGGAGAGGGGCACGGCAGCCTGAACCTTTATGATGCATTCAGGGTCTCCTGCAATGTCTATTTCTACCATCTGAGCCTGGGCGTGCGTGTGAATGACTGGGCCGAATGCAGCAGACGATTTGGATTCGGCAGTCCCACGGGCATTGATTTGCCCGGTGAAGAAAAAGGCATTGTCCCTGACAGCGTCTATCTGGATCACATGTTCGGCAGAAATGGCTGGAATAACGGCATGATGCTCAATCTGGGAATCGGCCAGGGCGATTTATTGGTGACACCGATCCAGATGGCGCAATTTGCCATGATACTTGCCAACCGCGGCGTCTATTTCCCACCGCATCTGGTTAGCAAAATTCACGATCCCAAACAACAGCGATTTTTTCGCCAGGATATCATCCGGCGGGCGGTTTCGGGTATTTCGCAGCAGACTTTTGATACGATTCTGGATGGCATGTATCGTTGTGTTAATGAGGCGGGAGGAACAGGCGCACGCTGCCGTTTGCACGATGTCGTGGTGGTCGGTAAAACCGGTACGGCACAAAACCCGCATGGTGAAGATCATGCCTGGTTCATCGGATTTGCGCCCTATGAAGAACCGGAGGTGGCCATCTGCGTCCTGGTGGAAAACGGCGGCGGCGGGGGCGCTACGGCCGCACCCATCGCTGCGACCATGCTGAGGCAATATTTTTCAGACGCAATCAAGTCCGATTCGATAGTAAAGCAGGCGCAGGCCATAACGCCGTAATCTGGTTTGGCAGCGGCCAAGTTCCCGGAGCCCAACAACCGGAGACGAGATGCCCTGAATCGGACAGGACTTGATAAACTACGGCCAAAATATATTGAGTATATTATGTTACGGGAGATAAATAAGGTTCAGGTGGATTGGGTGATTCTGGGCTGTATTTTGCTTTTTTCGCTTTACAGTCTGATGGCGGTATACAGCGCCACATACAGCGCCGATCTGCCACAGGTGCAGCAAAATTTTAACAAACAGGTCGTCTGGATTATACTCGGGCTGGTCGTCTTTTTTGTTCTTTCTTATATTCCATTGAATGTTATTTTTACCCTGACGTATTTTGCATACGGGATTATGATTTTTCTCATTCTGATTCTGGATATCTTTGGCCCGGCCGGCGGTGGGGCGCGACGGTGGTTTGAACTGGGCGGACTAAAGTTTCAGCCATCCGAATTTATGAAGCCCATACTGGTCCTGGCGCTGGCGCGGTATCTGACACCGGAACAACATACACCCAATAAAATTCGCCATCTGGCGGTAGCCTTTATGCTGGTATTGCTGCCGTTCGTTCTGGTCCTCAAGCAGCCGGACCTGGGAACGTCGCTGGTTTATATGGCGGCGCTCATACCGGTACTGTATTGGCGTAATCTGAGTGCTTTTATCATTTTTGTCATCTGTTCGCCGGCGATTTCGTTTATCGCGTCATTCAATTATTACACATTTTTTGCCGTCATTGCCATAATAACCGTTGTGCTGCACCTGGCCAAACGCGGCAAACTGGTCGGCTGGACGATTTTCACCGTAAATATCATGGTTGGATTGCTGGCGCCCGTGGTGTGGAATCGGTTGCACGCCTATCAACAGCAACGCATATTCACGTTTCTGGGTCTGGTATCCGATCCCCAGGGTGTGGGCTACCAGATTATCCAATCTATCGTGGCCATCGGTTCCGGCGGATTTTGGGGTAAAGGCTTGCTGCAGGGCACTCAGACCCAGCTGCGCTTTTTGCCAGCGCAGCACACGGATTTCATTTTTTCGGTGCTCGCGGAGGAGTGGGGATTTTTCGGCTCGATGTTGATCCTCGCTACCTTTCTGATTTTTCTGACCCGCGGTATCCGGATTGCCTCGTACGTGGATTATCGTTTCGCCAGTCTGACCGTCATCGGCCTGGTGACGATCATCGCATTTCAGTGTATCATTAACCTGGGCATGACCATGGGGGTCATGCCGGTTACGGGGGTTCCTTTGCCGTTTATCAGTTATGGCGGTTCGGCCATGCTCACCAACATGTTCATGGCGGGAGTCATATCCAGGGCCGCGAAAGAACGTTATCTTTAACCCTACTTTATGGAGGAACAAATGCATCCGGTATTATTTAAATTTGGCAGTTTTGAGTTGCGGTCGTACGGTTTGATGCTGGCCATCTCTTTTATCCTCGGTATTTATATTGCGGTCAGGCGCGCAAAGGCTCGTAATATTGATGGCGATAGAATCATGGATCTATCGGTGGTAGTCATTATTGCCTCCATCGTCGGCGCCCGGCTGCTGTATGTTCTTTTTCACCTTGAAGAGTTCGCCGGTCATTGGACGGACACCTTCAATCCGTTCCAGAGCTCCGGTCAGGTAGGGATTGCCGGGCTGACGATGCTCGGCGGCGTCGTGCTGGCGGTCATTTCGGCCCTCGTTTATCTCAGGATTAAAAAGCTGCCCATGTTGCGCATTGCCGATATTGTGATCCCGGTTTTTTTCCTCGGCGAAGCCATCACCCGTGTCGGTTGTTATCTCAATGGGTGCTGTTTTGGCACACCCTGTGAACATGGGATATTTTGTGTCACTTTTCCGCCCGAAAGCGCTGCCGGCAGCATTTTCCAAAATGTTCCCCTGCATCCGGCTCAATTATACTCCTCCTTTTATGCGCTGGCGATGTTTGTGGTCATGATGGTCCTGGACCGTAGACGCTATTACGATGGCTTTCTGTTTTATCTATTTTTTGTGTTGTACGGCATCGGCCGCCTGATCATTGATTTCTTCCGTTACTACGAATCATCCATGGTGGTGGCGACGATTTCCGGCACGCCGATCAGTCTGAATCAGGTCATCAGCCTGGGTTTTATCATTGTGGGTATCGGCCTGTTGGTCTGGCAGGGCCGAAAACAAAAGGCAGTGCGGTGAAAATCCTTACAGGGCAAATCGATAAAATAGTACTTGACTTTTTATTGCGACTGTGATAACTTGAATTAATAGAATAATGATTTTCATCCATCAGGCAGTCTGCCGCACCATCCCATATGGCCGAGAAATTAAAATATGAGGAGAATTTTATGAAGACTAGAAATATACTGGCCGGTTGCGCCCTTGTCGTCTTGCTCTTCATTGGTTTGTGGCTCAACGGCTGTGCCGGATCCAGAAATGACCGACTGGAAAATGAGACGGCAGCTCTTTCCGGATTCCCGGGAGATGAAGTGGACCAGGAGGCAGATACCGTAAAAAGTGAGTCGGATGAAGATGAAGTGATGCGCTTATTAGGCCTGGTGAAACAGGATGAGGCCCAACAATCCGCCACGGAAGCATCCACGGCCGAAACCGGGGCGGACACTGAGAATCTGCAGTCGCAGAGCCAGCAATTAGAGGCGGAATTGCAGCAAAAGAATCTGGAGATTGCCAACCTGCGAGCGGAAGTGGCGGAACGAGATCGCCGGATCGCCGAACTGGAATCGGAAATGGATAAGCCTGAGGATACCGCCCGGGCTAAAGTACGCAGCACCGGCACCTATAAGGAGCGCTATAATTATGCGCGCTCGCTCTATGAGGCAAAAAAATACAACCAGGCTTTGCAAGAATTTTCCGCGCTGCTGGCCAGCGATATAAACAACGAGTTGTCCGATAATGCCCAATACTGGATCGGCGAGTGCTATTATGGACTGCGCGCCTATAATCAAGCCATCATAGAGTTTGAAAAAGTGTTCACCTTTAATCGTTCCGATAAGTATGACGATGCACAGTTAAAGCTCGGCTATTGTTATCTGCGCATCGGCAACGTGGAAAAGGCCAGGTCGGAATTGAACAAACTTATCACCAATTATCCCGATAGTGAGTTCGTCAGCAAAGCGCAGCACTATTTGCAGCAACTGTAGACCGCTTTGTTTGATTTAATAAAATTTCACTTTGTTAGTTTTCAGAAATCTTGGTTTTGATCAAACGAGTGCTGCAATATTAAAAAATGCTTTATTCTCAATTGCTAACAGGGGCACACCCATCCCGCTGCCGCGTAAACGTAACAAGGGCGATTTTTGTCGCCCTTTTTTTTATTTGCATTTCTCATGAATTTTTAATAATTTAATAAGAATATTTAATATCGCCATTTCACAGCAATGCCGATCTGCGGGCAAACGGATGGTTCGCGACCTATGACCGGACGGTGTGCCGGCAAAAGGAAGCATGGTTGTGAATTTCCGAGCATTTCAACTAAATAACTACAAGGCAGAAGTAGCATGAAAAACCGGTTAAGAATTTTTTATTTAGCTACCGAAGTTGCCCCCTTTGCAAAAACCGGCGGTCTCGCCGATGTGGCAAGCGCTCTCCCAAAGGCATTGTTTGAATACGGTCATGACGTCCGGGTGATGATGCCCAAATATGGCACGATCAGCGAACGCCGTTATGTGCTTCGGGAAGTGATTCGTCTGAAACAGATTCCGCTCACCATGGCTGGTGAAGAACATGTGGTGAGCATCAAATCGGCTTTCTTGCCCGATACAAAGGTACAGGTATATTTTCTCGATTACAAACCCTATTTTGACCGCCCGGATTTGTACATGGACGGCAAAACGGGAAAAGACTACCCGGATAACGCACAGCGGTTTTTTCTGTTTTGCAAAGCCGTTTTAGAGACCATCAAATTACTCCACTGGGAACCTCATATCATTCACTGCAACGACTGGCAAACCGCCATGATCCCCTGGCTGTTGCGGCACGACTATAGCGAGGATTCGTTTTTCTCCAAAACCCTGACCATCCTTTCCGTTCACAACCTGGCTTATCAGGGCAGCTTTGATCCCTCCATCCTGCCGAAACTGGGAATTCCCCGGGAATTGAAAGAGCCGGGAAGCGACCTGGAATGTTATAATAAAATTAATTTTCTCAAAGCCGGCATCGTCCATGCCGACGTCATCAGCACCGTCAGTCCGACCTATGCGCTGGAGATTCAGAATGATGCGGAACTCGGCTGCGGTTTGCAGGGATTATTGAAGAAACGCTGCGATGATATGTATGGTCTCCTGAACGGCGTGGACTATAACGTCTGGAATCCGGAAAACGATCCTTATATACCGCAAAAATATAGCGCCGCCAATCTCAACGACAAGCGGCCGGCCAAACAGGCCCTGCTGCAGCAGGCAAAATTGCCCTATGATACCGCCGTTCCGGTCGTAGGCATGATATCAAGGTTAGTGGAGCAGAAGGGTATCGAGCTTGTTGCCGAAGCGATCGATGATCTGGTGAAATTACCGGTTCAGCTGGTCATTCTCGGCACCGGCGACCCAAAGTATCACAAGCTGTTGGAAAAACTGGCGAAAACACACGCAAAGCATGTAGCGATATTTTTGCGCTTCGACGATGAGCTGGCGCACCTGATTGAAGCCGGCAGCGACATGTTTTTGATGCCTTCCCGCTACGAACCCTGCGGCTTGAATCAGATGTACAGTCTCAAGTATGGCACTATTCCCATCGTACGAATGACAGGCGGACTGGCCGACACCGTTGTTGATTATAATGAAGACAGCAACCACGGCAATGGATTTGTCTTCAAGCCATATTCCGCCGCGGCCTTGTCGGATGCAGTCAAACGAGCGGTTCGCGTCTTTAAAGATGAGGCGGCCTGGCAGAAAATGGTTAAGCGAGCCATGAAACAGGATTTCTCCTGGCATGTGGTCGCTGACCGATATATCAAGCTATATCAAAAGTTAGAAAACCAAAAACGAAAGAAATGAAATTTTCCCGATCTGGTATTCCCTGGTCTGTAAAGTAATCCGTTCGGCTAATCGAAATATTTGCAGTCCGCCGATCAACACGGAGCGCTGTTAGAATGTGGCGGTTGTTTGCAAATGCCTTTTATTATGTAAATACGATGCAGTATCATTTTATCCATATTCAAGATGGTGCTGATAAAACGGTTTGGGGCTGTCCCAAAATCAAGCGAACGTTTGCGTTGACTTTTCGAAGAGCATAATGAGGGTGTGCCGGCCTCAAAAGAACGGTTCGCTTTTTGGCGATAGCCCCATTTGTATTAACAACCATACCTGATTTACGGAGCGATAACCTGTATCAGCCTGAAACGCATTTGTATCAGCTTACCCTATTTTTCAGTGACAATCGCTGATGGCGGCATTCATTCCATTTGTTAATTGTTAATTTTTATTTTTTGCGAGCAAAGGTCAAATTTGAAA
>JAFGSU010000259.1 GCA_016934435.1 Candidatus Zhuqueibacterota bacterium
CACCGTACCGAGAATGGGAGAAACCGAAGCGATTCCGTCGGTACCGGTAGCGGCATCGTAGGTGGTCTGACCATTAATGGTACCGCCGCCGGAGATGACAATAAAGCGCACCGTCCCCCCTGCCACCGGTGTACCGAGATGATCTTTAAGAGAAGCACGCAGGGGTTCGGCAATCGTCTGATTGACGGTGCCGATCTGGCGATCGCCCGAAACATAGGTGAGGCGCCGCTGTGGTGTTTGCGCTGTCGCGGTGAAGACAGCAGGATTGGCTGCATTAAAGGCGCCAAAGGCATTCACTCTCTGCAATCCCTCCACAAGCCCCAGGCGCCAGTTGGTCTGCGCGGTGCCGTCGGCTGCGGTAAGGACCTGTACCTGCTGCGCCGTGCCGCCGGCGCCCAATCCGCCGCCGCCCTGATCGATGGCAAAGGTCACCGGATAATTGCTGATCGGATTGGTATTGCTATCGGTCACTTTTACAACAATGGGATTGGGGAGCGGATCGCCGCCGTAACCCAATTGTCCGTCGCCGCTCACCTTGATCATGTTCGATGCTGCGCCGGATGATGCCGTTGCATTAAAAGTCATGGGTGAACCGGTGATATGAGTGGTTCCCTTGAGCGCCACAACCTCGAGGGTATTGGCGCCCGTGGTGGTGCCCATGGTCCATTTCACCCGCGCCAGTCCGTCTTGATCCGTGGAAACATTGACGCTAGGCCCGACGCCGTTGAGGCTGCCGCCGCCCTGGGTAATGGTGAAGGATACGCTATACCCCAGTAGAGGTCGATCTTCAATATCCTTGACTCCGACGGTGATTGAATCATCCAGAGCGGTGCCGACCGGCGCTGTCTGGTTGTCGCCTTTCACTTTCTGCAGCTCTTTGGGATCCACCTGATACGGATTAATGGTCAGGGTCTGATTCGCCGCTACATTGGCATAAGTCAGCGTCCGCCCGTTGGGCAATAGGACCTGTACATCAGCCCTGTTTTCAATGCCAAGGCCAAAATGCTGAATAAGACTGGGCATGCTCTGATAGCCCTGGATGCTCGTAACCTCCCGGTATCCCAGCAGATGCGCCATCTGGCCCATAAATCCCTGCTTGAAAACCCTGATCTTGCTGCCGATGCCATTGGTAATCCCATGTTGATCGAGTATCTTGATTCTCAGATAATTATTTAGGTTTGAGCTCGTATTTAACAAGAGGGCATTGCGACCATAGGGACGGCCGTTGGAAGAAATTTCTCCCTTGGCGACGGCATAAATATCGAGCTTGCCGTCGTCATTGATATCGGCCATGGCGCCGCCGCGGCCATCGATAAACACATTATCCGCGCCGGTGCCACTCATGAGTGTAAAAGAAATACTGCCCGGCGTGGATATATTGCGGTATATATTGGCCGTATAGTCATAAATTTCTGATGAAAATTTGTCGCGCCTGATTACATAAAAGTCCTGAAAGCCATCATTGTCGACATCGCCGATGACGGCGGCAAAAGATTCTATCATGATGCTGTTAACTTTAGTAAAATTGCCACTACCGTTGTTCTGGTAGATCACAACCTGTGGGTTGCCATCACCGGCTAGACTATAAGTGGCTATGATTAGGTCCAAATCACCATCATTATCCAGATCCGCTATGCTTGTACCATTGGGATCGGTACTGAAGGCGAGACCGCGGGTGGCCGCCTCGTCGGTAAAACTACCTGAACGATTATTAATCAACAGGGCGCATGTGGTGTTGCGACGCGGATAAAATACATCCACATATCCGTCGCCATTGACATCTCCGGCTACGGCACGAGCGCCTGAACCAATAGGTGCAATATTGGTGAGATCAATTTTATTAAAATTGCCATTGAGCTGGTTTACGTACATCGTATGCACGACGCCGCTATTGGCGACGTATATATCCATATCGCCATCATTTTCAAGATCAAAAACCAATGAATTAGCAGCACTTCCGTTAACCGTTCCGATGCCGCTCAGGCCGGCTTGATCTTCGAACAAACCGCCCCCCTTGTTGATGAAAAGACGGTTTGGCGATCCATAACTCGTTACAAAGATATCCACTTTACCATCATTGTTAAAATCGGATGTCACCGAGGAGAAGGAGGCGCCGCTGGCCGCCAGACCGTAAGTACTGGCCGCTTCTGTAAAGGCGCTGCCCTGATTGCCGCCGATAAAAAGCTGATTATTTTTGTAATAGTAACTCAAATATATATCTTCTTTTCCATCCTGATTGATATCACTCCAACAAACCGAGTGACCACCGGTCGTTGTATCAAATGCCGCGCCCGTGGATTTGGTGATATCTTTGAATGAAATAGGCAAATCTGGCCCTTTTAAGGTCAGATCACTATAAACCACATCGGCCACGCTTCCATAGTCATCACTCCTTCCCAGGCAAATGTAGGCAAAGGCTTCGGATTGCAACCTGAATTCCGTCTCCTTCTGATGTACTTGTGTATCGCCCTGGTGTATCTGGAACCAGATTTTGCCCGGCCGCCATACAATACGGAAGGTATAAACATAACTGGAATTAAAATTGATCGGCTCGAATTTATCCGTTGCATAGTTAGATTTAAGGGGATCAAATAAGGATTTTGTGATAATTTTAAAGACGATCGTGTTTTCGTAAACATTGTTTTCATCCGTTTTGAAAAAGGCAAATGACCCTTCGGATGGATTGCCGCTATTATCGGGCAGGTAAAATTTGGCCCGTTTCCTCGACCAGATCGAGAATGGAACCCAATCGTCGGTGACCATACTCCCCGTCAAACCGGTCACTTTCACTTCCAGAGTACCCTCGTAAGGGAGATAGTCGTTAAGATAAATCTTGAGTTGCCCTAAATTGTTCTTAGGTCGCCATCCCTGCTCCGTCAAAAAGCTGCCGGAGGTGTTATAGATCGTACCAATATTGGAGGAACCGGTGGTCAGATCATAATGAAATAACACCCGACTATGATTGGTTGGCAACACCGGTGACTGAGCGAATGATGGTACAATGATGCCCAATAAAATTGCAAACAAGATAGATGCTTTGAGCCGATACATAGCCTCACCTGTTTATTTAAGTTATTAAATTATTTACGGTCGTTTGACCTTTAAATCAAACCCTTTGTTATTTGGCCTACTGTTGTTCAGGTCGTTTGAACTCAACACCAAGTTGATAAGCCCGCATTTATGTACAGTCCACCTTCGATGTGGCCTACATATGGAATAGTTAAAATTTACTTTTTGAACAACCTCGGATTTTGACGTAATATGCCCTTATTTCAGTAATAAAAGTTTTATTCTTTGCCGTACATCCTGTCCACGCAGAATACAATAATAGATTCCGGAAGGGACCCGAACGCCCCAGTCGGAGCATCCGTCCCAGTCGATGCGATGATAACCGGCTGATGTATTGCGTCGGTAGAGCGCCTTAACCAGCTGACCGGACATGTTATAAATATGGATTTCGATCAACTGTGGTTTATCTGATTCAAATTGGATCGTCGTCACCGGATTGAACGGATTGGGAAAATTCTGTGCCAGCCTGGTATGATTTGGTATTTGCGGCGCCGCCTCGACGGGGCCAAAAAGCTGCTCATTGCCGTCCGCGGCCACCGCTTGTAACTGATAAAAATATCGGATACTGGTATTGGCGGGTCGGTCTATATACGAGTAGCCTGACGCGCCACGAGGTGCAAGAAAGCCGTCATTTATTTTCTCATATCCACCCTCTCTTGTTTGCGATCGCAAGAGATTGAATCCCAGATGGTTTGTTTCAAAGCGACAGGTCCAGGTCAGGCAATTGCACCCTTGAACCGCTTCCACTCTAAAAGAAGACAATTCCACGCCGGTCTCCAGTTTTACCATCCAGGCCTGGGTGACGGAATCGACTTTATCGTCCACCGTCACCGAAACGATAAATTCCGTCGGCATGTTGGGCGTGGGGAATATCGTCATTTTTTTGTCCTTCCCGACCTGGTGATGATCCATGGTCCATGTGTATCGCAAAGAGTCGCCGTCCTGATCGGAAGCTTGCGCCTGGAATTGCATCGGTTTGAACGCCGCGGTGGATACATAGAAATATTCCGGTGAATAACTAAAAATAACCGGCGGTCGATTCAGGTTTTGCACTCGAATGGTGACCGCTTTTTGCGATTCCCCGCCGTCATCGTCCACGGCGCGAAAAATGACGACGTACACACCCTGCTGGGTGAACTCCGGACGCCAGATGAACAGATTGGTATGAAGCCCATCAAAGGTGGCGCCTGTCGGCATATTCATGCAGGATAGCATCGCGCCGCTGCCGTCCGGATCAACGGCTTCCACATCAAATACCAGGGTTTGGGTTTCAAGGATGGTCGTATCGGACAGGCAGCGGATAACCGGTGGAATATTCTCGATAACGACGGCGCTAAAAATTACCGACTGGCCGACCAGCATCTCACTGGATGCTTTAACTTCCTGAACGCCAAAAGGGCCCAACTGCCATGTGGTCGCCGCCACACCCTGCGCATCGGTTCCGGCGATGAGCGGATACACACTGCCGCCGCCGGAGATAACATCGAACGACACTTCCTGATCGCCAATCCCGTTATCATAGGGATCGCACATGCGCACCTTGATCGGGCTCGCCAGCGGCTGCAATGCCCGGGCTGCCTGATTATTGCCCTCATAAATATGAATTCTGGATGCAGCAGCCGGCAGCGCAATCAACCGAAATAGAGTCGGCGATCCGGCAAGGCTGGCATTGGAGGCGCTGAAAATATATTCACCCGCTTTAGTGCCCAGTTTCGCCGTGGCCGAAGCCAGGCCGTCGTTATCGGTAAGCAGCGGCTGTGCCTCTTCGATGCTTCCGCCGTCGGTCTGAGGGATAAAATGTATGGGTACATTGGCAACCGGATTATTATTCATATCCGTAACGCGAACGCTGAGCGGATAGACCCTGTTAGTAACCATCGCGCTCAAGCCATCGCCGTACTGGGGCGTCATTTTTTCTGGCAGCGAGGTTGATACGGCACAATAAAAATCGACGTAATGGCTCTGGTCCACCGCAGCCCGAACCTTGACGGCGCCGATCGTTTCTCCCGCCACCAGGCGCGCCCGCGCCAGACCGTAACTGTCACTTTTCACGGTGGGCAATCCACTGATCACGGCATCCCCCTGCATAACGGAAAAGGTCACATCCAGGCCGAAAATGGGCGACTGGTGTCCATTGACCACCTGGACGATCAGGGAGTCGGAAAAGATAGACCCGACGGTGGCAAACTGACCGTCCCCCTTGTGCCTGGTCACGGTCACCTCGGAAGGCGCACTGGCATAGGCGGAAAAGTTTTCCGTCGCCGCCATCCCCACCACTCTGACCTGCAGTTGCTGCAGTCCGATGGATGGCCCCAATATCCAGTTAAGGTGCGCCCGACCATCGACATCGGTAATCATCTTTTCAGCCGGTTCAACTCGGCCGCAACCCGGGAAAGGCAGAAAATATACATCGGCATCGACGATGCTGTTGTCAAAAGTGTCAAAAATACGCACACCCATCGGCTCTTCGAGCGCGGAATTGATAATGCCGTTCTGATAATTCCCCTGTTCCAGGTAAATCCGGCTTGGCGGGCCCGCCATGAATTGCACCGTTGCTTGCTGTTGTAAATACACCTCATCATTAACCACATAGGCTCGCAGCGTTTTTTCCTCCGCCAGGGTTGACCGCAGGATGGCGATGGTCTCGCCATTGGCATCGGTGGGCAGCTCCGGCTGTGAGATGAGATTGCCGTTACCCTGAACCAATAGGGTGACGCGCTCATTCGGCACCGGATTATCGGCTTCATCCACAAGCCTGATGGTTACGAGGCATTCATCCACGCCATTGGCCACCACCGGTGACTGGACCGTCATTTGCGAACGCACAACATCCGGCAGCCCATAGGGGGAAGAGGCGTAAAAATAGGCCGGTGATTGGGTGATATGGGTGATGCCGTCATTGGAGGACACTTCGACCGCGTGGGCGTTCCCGCCTAACTGATTGCCCAATCGATAGGTGACCTGGGCCAGGCCGTTATTATCGGTTTTAATGGTTATGATATTTAGTTGTGTCTTGCCCAATTTCCCGCCGCCGGCGATGACCTTAAAGGTCACATCATGGCCGGCGACCGGACGCGACAGATGATCCAGCACGCGTGCGACAAGGGGTTGCGGTAAATAATCGCCCGCCTGGGCGGCAAGACCGTCGCCGCTCACTTTTTCCAGCACAGCGGCAAGACTTTTTTTGGCGGAAACATAATACTTTTTCGGCGAACCCTGCAAATTTTTCCCGGCTTCTTTGTAGGCCTGGGCCTCAAATATATTATTGTTGGCGCCTACACTCGATCCTAACGTCGGCGTAACGGATGCGACGCCGTTCAAGTCGGTCATCGTTAATACTTCCGTCCGGCTGTCGATAGTACCGCCGCCGCGGCGCACAATGAAATTAACAGTATAATTCGGAATCGGATACCCCAGATCGTCGGTAACTCGCACCCGCAACGGCTCCGGCATCAATTGACCGGCCACACCGAAGGTGCTGTCCGCCGATATCTGCAGTAAAAAAGCCGGCAGAGAGACCGCGGTGGCGGTAAAAATCGCCGGCGAATTCTCCAATGCCCGATTATGATAAAGCGTCGACACCGAAACCGTATAAACACCCGGTGTCTTGCCAAAACGCAATAAAGCCTGGGCATTACCGGCGGCATCGGTAATCACGCTGATCGTCTTCTGGTCATTGATCCAGCCGTCGCTGCTGGTAACGCTAAAGCTAACGGGATGACCCGCAATGCTGTTGCCGTACATATCCGTCACCTGTACGGCTAAAGGTTTGGGCAGCGTCTGGCCGACGTTGGTCAGCTGGTTGTCGCCCTCCGGTTTTTTTATCATCACCGCCGGAGTATCGGCCACAGCGGAAGCGGTGAATATAATTTCTTTGGATATGCCTAAATAATTCGCTTTGACCTGATGTTTATTAGCTCCGGCCAGGGTTCCAAGGCGCAATTGTACGGAAGCCATGCCCTCCCGATCCGTTATGCTGCGCTGCTGGTCGGCGCCCGCCAGGAGTCCGCCTCCGGCCGTAACCCGGAAAATGACATCGTAATCGGGGCAACCGCGTCCCACACTATCCACCAGTTGTACAACAAATGGATCCGGCAGCAGCCGCCCTACCGTGGCGGTCTGATCATTGCCGCCCATATATAGCAAATCTTTGGGCTTGCCGGCCGTTTGCGGACGTTCCAATGCCGTGGCCTGAAGTTCGATGGGGGAACCGATGAGGGGCTCATAATTCGCCCAGGAACTGATGCGCAGCGTTTGCGCTTCACCCGGCGCCGGGCCCATTTGCCAGGCAACCGCAACATAGCCGGCATCATTGGTATTGCGCTCCAGTATCTGGACGTCGCCGGGTTTTAATTTCCCGTTCCCGGCCAGTACTTCGAAATGCACCGGATGCCCGCTCTGTCCGACACCGGACGAATTGATCACGCGCACGCGGATGGAGTCGTCCAGCACCGAACCCGCAAAGGCGGACTGATTCGAACCGGATATGAGTTCCATCTCCGAGGGGCCGATGTTCAGGGCGGTCGCAACAAACTCAGTTTCGACGCCGCTCATGGACGCGCTGCTGACGCGAATCCGATGTTCACCCGCCATACTGCCCAGTATGTAATGCACCTGCGCAATACCGGCGCGATTGGTGTAAACCGGTATACTTTCGACAAAGCGGCCGTTTCCATCGACCACCTCAAAATTCATCGCCACCCCGGCCACCGCCTTGCCCTTGGCATCTTGCACCCTGATCTTGAAGGGTATCGGCAGCGTCGTACCGCTCTGATCCGTTTGATTGTCGCCTTCCAGCTTGGCAATCGTTTGCGGCTTGGAAAAATAGAACTTGCTATTGTTGCGCATACGGATTTTCAGAAGGGTACCGTCCAGCATCTTAATTTTAACATCCACGGAATCGCGAAAGCCAATGCCGAAATGTTGCACAATATCATCTTGCGAAATATAGCCATACGAATTGATAATCTGTTTGTAACCGATCAGGTTCGAGAGGTTGTCCATATGTCCTTTTTCGAAAACCCATATTTTAGTGCCAAAGGCGCCCAAATCGCCCTTGGGGCCAGAGCCCCATATCTTCACCCATTTGTTACTGTTGACCGATTCATTGCGAAATAACCGATTTGAGTATTGGGCTGCGGTATGCTTATTGGCATCAACTATATAGATGTCCAAATCTCCGTCATAATCAATATCGGCAATGGCGCCGCCACGCGGATCATAGGCTTCGACATTCAGACCTACGCCGTCCAACCTTATAAAGCCCCCCAATTGGTTATTCCTGTAGAATCCCGCATATCCGTACGTGACCGGTGTAAAAGCATCCAGATAGCCATCATTATCCACATCGAAAATAAAACAGGTATACCCCCACTGCTCGAGCACCGCCTCATCACTGACATTGCGGAAAAAACCCTTGCCGTCGTTCTGATACACTTTAATATGCAGTTTTTTCTTGTTCGTAAGCACAACGAACTTGGGCACAACGAACGCGTCCAGATCGCCGTCGTTGTCATAATCGGCAAAGGTGGTGGCATTGCAATCATTTGTATCGTTGTACAATCCACGTTCACGCACATCAGCCTGGATAAAATGGCCGGTGCCGTCATTGAGGAACAGATCATTGGGCGTTGGAGTCAATCCCGGACCAAAAAGTTCATTGCCGTATTGATCATAACCCAGAAAAGCATAATTACGATGACAGACGAACACATCCATATCGTCATCATTATCGATATCAAGAGCGACGACGCCCTGGGTTCCTTCATTGGAAGGATTGATGGGCGTCAGGCCGCGGGTATCATCTTTGGTAAACGTGCCATCGCCATTGTTGAGATAAAATTCATTGGGTTGTGCCGGAGTCTCCCATGCTTTAGCATAATAGTTCTCGGTCGGCCCCCAGTTAACGCCATAAAGATCGAGATCGCCGTCGTTGTCGGCGTCAAATAGGACAATTCCGCGCGTTCCATATCCGACGTATCCATAGGTCGGATAGGATACCCTTGCAGGCACAATATTGGCGGCATCGGAATAGTCGGTAAAATATCCGTCACCGCGATTGCGATAGAGACGAATCCGGTCGTCAGTGGTGGCGTTAAAAATATCCAGATCTCCATCGTTATCATAATCGGCATAAACGATGCCGTGCGTACCGGTCAATCCATGAGAATCGGATACACCGCGCAAACCGTCTTCTTCAGAATAAGCCTGACCAGCGCGTGATATATACAGGGTTTCGGGTATCTTGCCGGCAGCTCCCCGTACAGCATTGGAAATATATAAATCAGGCAACGAGTCACCTGAAATATCGGCAAAAGCGGCGCCATGGCCGAACACACTAACCCCATTCTGCACCCAGCCGCGCGCCTTCATCTCCAGCGTCACATCCCGAAACCAAATGACCTGCGCAGACGATAAAACGGGAATTACCAATAAAAGTGTTGTAAAAAAAAGTATCCTTCGCGAACACCTGTGATAAAATGAGTCAATTTTTTGAGAAAAGATGACTTGCATATGGATTTCTCCATCCGCCACAACTTTTTTATTATTAAACAATTAGCAATTCACTCTCTTCACCCCGAAAATGTACCGCTCCCTCTTTCGCTTTCATAAAGCAAGAATCAGGCCCAATTTATCCACATAGAACAGAACCTTCGCCATTTTATCAATCTCATACACAAAAGTTGTAAAAAGCCATTAGCAATGTTTGACTGACACGGGATTTATCATCTTGTTTTTTATAGTAATAAATAATGAGCAGGGCATTGAAATTCAGAATTGACAGCCCGGGACGGCATCATTTGCGATTCAGCCAAATTAATACCATTTGCCGGTTGATAGGGAAACCGGAAGGGAGTACTAATATTAAAAGATACCTATAACGATTGTGTCAAAAGGACGCATGTAAGCGATGATGAGCAGATCGAATTTGTTTCGAATGGTATGTGAGTCTATCTAAAAAGTATCGAATCATGCTGACTCGCAAAACTGCAAGCCTTATCTTTTACATTCCTATCCCAAAGGTTACGATATGCGTGCTACCGAGTAAACCAAAATCCTGGAAGCCATAGTCGATCCTGTATTTGTTATTCAATTCGGGCATGCGCAGGCCGAAACCAAACGTCAGGCCGCGTTCATCATAATTGCCCATATATCCCATGCGCAGAATGTAGCGTTCGGAATAACAATATTCGGCGCCGATTTTTACTTTTTCTTTAAAGTCGCGCGCATGTCGCGTTTCGAATCCGACGGA
>JAFGSU010000260.1 GCA_016934435.1 Candidatus Zhuqueibacterota bacterium
CGTAATTGGCGCCAGCTGGATGGCGTCGTCCTTGGTGGAACTCCGCATATTGGTGAGCTTTTTCTGCTTGCAGGGATTGACGTTGATGTCGTTATCGCGATTATGTTCGCCGACGATCATCCCTTCGTAGGTGGCCTCGCCGGGCTGCACGAACAGAATGCCGCGCGGTTCGAGGTTGTAAAGGGCATAGGGGACCGTTTCGCCGCTGCGGTCGGAGACGATCGAACCGGTGAGGCGCGTTGAAAAATCGCCGCGGAATTCTTCGTACTCCTGCAGATATGAATTCATGATGCCGGTGCCTCGGGTGTCGGTGAGGAATTCATTGCGGTAACCGATTAATGAGCGGGAGGGGACGGAAAATTCGACGCGGACGCGCCCGGTGCCGTGGTTGACCAGATTGATCATGCGCGCCTTGCGGCGCGACAATTTCTCCGTGACGATTCCGAGGAATCCCTCATCGCAATCGATGAATACATGTTCGATTGGCTCCAGATTGATATTTTCTTTATATTTAAATATAACGTGCGGCCGTCCGACGCATAATTCGAAATCTTCCCGCCGCATGGTCTCGATCAGGATCGCCATCTGAAATTCGCCGCGGCCTTTGACGATAAAGCGGTCGGGGCTGTCGGTCTCCTCCACACGGATGGCGACATTGCGCAACGTCTCTCGGATCAAACGGTCGCGCAACTTGCCCGACTGCACATGTTTTCCTTCTTTGCCTGAGAGGGGAGAGGTATTAATGGTGAAGAGCATCGAAATAGTCGGTTCGTCCACGGCGATGCGTTTCAAAGCTTTTGGCGCCTGTGCCGTGCAGATGGTGTCGCCGATTTTCACATCTTCAATGCCGGCGAGGATGACGATGTCGCCGGGATTGGCCAAATCGACTTCTTTGATCTGGATGCCTTCATAAACTTGCAGCCGGGTGACGCGCAGCGGTTGCGCTTGTCCATCCTCACCGATGTATACCAACGCTTCATTAAAGTGCGCCGTGCCATGGAAAACGCGGCCTACGGCGAGCCGGCCGAGATAATCGGAATAATCGAGATCCGACACCAGCATCTGAAAGGGTTCTTTGGTATCATAAGAGGGAGGAGGTATTTTATCGATGATGGCTTTGAACAGCGGCGTCAGGTCTTTGCCCGGTTTATTGAGATGCGTCTGGGAAATGCCTTCGCGGCCGATGGCGTAGAGCACCGGGAACTCGATTTGATCTTCCGTTGCATCGAGATCGAAAAAGAGCTCATAGATTTCATCCAGCACTTCTTTGGGACGCGCGTCTTTGCGGTCGATCTTGTTGATCACGACGATGATTTTCAGATGCGCTTCGAGGGCTTTTTTGAGGACGAATCTTGTTTGCGGCAGCGGCCCTTCGGAGGCGTCGACCAGCAGGATGGCGCCGTCGACCATTTTCAATGCGCGTTCGACTTCGCCGCCGAAATCGGCGTGGCCGGGGGTATCGAGGATATTGATTTTCACCTCGCCCCAGGTCACCGAGCAATTTTTCGCGGCGATGGTGATGCCGCGTTCGCGCTCGAGGTCCAGGTTATCCATGATGCGCTCTTCCACCTGCTGGTTGTCGCGAAAGAGTCCGGCTTGGCGGAACATGTGATCGACCAGTGTGGTCTTGCCGTGGTCGACGTGGGCAATGATGGCGATGTTGCGGAGATTAGAGTTTTTCAAATTTTTTCCTGTTTTTTAACATATAATAAATCTATTAATATAAGGAAAAAATTTGAAAAAAGTGCAGAATAATGCTCTAATGACTTCGGGACGGCACGATATTTTACTGATTTTATTACGAGGCGTTGATATAGGGCCGGACCAAATTAACTCTCGCCGAAACAAGGGGATAGACGCGAAAAAAGCTTGAAAACAGGCCTTGGAATGCATATTTTACCATCAAAATAACATTGTAAGGCTTTTTTATGCCACGCGCAAATCGATACTTAATCCCCGGATTCATCTGGCCGATGCCATCATGGGCGAAAATACATTTGCGCAGCAGGGTCCGGCCGACAGCTGATCCTTCTTGGAATGCATTTTATGAAGTAAAAAATGAATTTTAAGGCCATTTTCTGATGAAAAAATTAACATAATATAAATATAAACAATAATATAATTTGGTCCGACCCCTTTCCCTCCCTGCCATCGATTTTTCTTGACATTTAATATAAAAATTACTATCATTTTCATATCTAAAACGATTTAGGTGACGGATGAAAAACGTTTCCATAAATGATATTGCCGGAGCATTACATGTCTCAAAGACAACGGTCTCTCTTGTTCTCAACAACAAGGGAGATGCCCTAGGCATCAGCAAGCGTACGCAATCACGCATTCTAAAACTGGCGAAAAAACTCAATTACCAACCGAATAAAATTGCCAAGGGATTGATCCTCGGTAAAACCGAAACCATCGGCGTCGTTCTCGCAGATATCTCCAACGTTTTTTATTCCAAAATTGCCAGGGCTATCGAAGATAGTTTGTCGCATCGAGAGTATCAGGTTCTGTTTCTCAGCTCGGACGAGGATCCGGCGAAAGAAAAAAAGGGCATCGAGATACTCAAACATCGTATCGTCGACGGATTCATCATTTCCACAACCCAGCTGAATAAAAATATCATCCTGCAATTGCAAGAGGAAAACTACCCATTTGTACTCATCGACCGGCATTTCCCGGATATACATACCAATTCGGTTATTGTCGACAATCGCGGTGGGGCGCTGGCGGCAACGGAACATTTGATCACCATGGGACACAATAAAATTGCTCATCTCACCCTGTCGACCCACTTGTATGCCATACAACAACGAATCGCCGGTTACCGACAGGCGCTGGAAGCACATCGCATCGCCTTCAGTCCCGATTGGATACAGGATATCCCGTATACGAATGCCAAAAAAAGGATGATGATCGCGCTGAAGACGTTGATATCGATAAAAGGGATGACGGCATTGTTTTTCGCCAACAATAGATTGACGATACTCGCGTTGCAGTGCCTTCAGGACATGAAAATAAATGTGCCGAACGACGTGGCGATCGCAAGCTTTGATGATGTTGATACGTTTAAAGTCACCCATCCATCCATAACCGCCGTCGAACAGCCTTTGGAAGCAATCGGAAAATATGCGGTGGACATTTTGATTGAAGAGATAAATAATTCGGGCAAGATGAATCCCAAAAAGCAGGTCATCCTGCCGACGAAATTGATCATTCGGCAATCGAGCCGAAAATATCCTGTTACTGCCGATTCATAAACAGCGAGAGGCCAGGGCATGAAAACACATGTGGTTTTACTGATTACTGCAGTCATATTTATCATGGCATTCCGGCTCGATGCCGGTACGACCGGCAAACTGTCCGGCAGGGTGCTGGATGTGGAGGGGGCTCAACCTGTCCCGGGCACCAACGTCTATCTGCAAGGGACATCCCTCGGAGGTGTTACGGATGTGGACGGCCATTTTTTTATCCTCAATATTCCGCCGGGATCTTATACGGTTATTTTTAGATGTGTCGGATACGTGACCTATAAAATAGAAAATGTCCGCATCAAAGTTGACCTCACGACCGCCGTATCCGCCGCTCTGGCCAAGACGGTCCTTGCGGGCGAAGAGGTGACGGTCGTCGCCCAGAGGCCGATGATCCAAAAAGACCTCACATCAACAGCCTCACGCGTCTCCGGCGAAAGCATGGAGATACTTCCCGTCGACAACCTCAGTCAGATCGTCAATCTTCAGGCCGGCGTCATCGACGGCCATTTCAGGGGCGGACGGCTCGACGAAGTCGCCTACCTGATCGACGGCATCATGGTCAACGACGCCTATAGCGGCGGGCAGATGATCAATATCGAACCCAGTTCGGTTGCGGAGATCGAAGTAATCAGCGGCACGTTCAACGCCGAATATGGACAGGTCATGTCCGGCGTGGTCAATATCGTCACCAAGGAGCCTGAAAAAAAGCTGAGCGGGCAAGTTTCGGTTTATGGCGGATCTTATTTGAGCGGTCGCAGCACCCCTTTTGTGACCAAGACGGGGGCGGGACAAAAGAGAGAGGATTTTTATGAGGTGAAGAAATCCAATTTCGACCTGGCGAATCTGGATGACGTCTTGAACATCCAGACGAGTCTTTCCGGTCCGTTGTTCTCTGATGATCTGTTGTTTTTTACTTCCTTCAGAGTTGATTATGACGGCGGCCATCTTTACGGCAAGAGACTTTTTATGCCGGGTGATTCTTCTTATTTGCCGTTCGACAAAGAAAACTGGCGGATCGAAGCCACAGGGGACGGGGAAATCGTGCCGATGGATTGGTCGAAGAGGTTCAACGGTCACATCAAACTTTTGGCTAAACCGTTTGCGAACCATAAAATCATCTACGAATTCAATCACGAACATGACCGTTTCCAAAATTATGAACATAATTTTAAATACAATCCGGATGGCCTGCCGAAAAATTTCAACACCAGCTATTCTCATATGGTGCACTATGATTATGTCTTGAACAAGAATGGCTTTATCAATTTCAAAGCCGCTAATCTCGACAAGACCTATCGACGATACCTTTATGAAGATCCATATGACCTGCGATATGTTCCCAGCACGAGATTGGGCATCGGCAGCGGTCCCCATTTTTATATGGCCGGAACCGACATGAGCCACTCCTACAGGAAGATGAGGACGATTGTTCTGAAATCGGATTTGACCTACCAGATTGATCGCTATAATCAAATAAAAGCGGGTGTTGAGGCGAAATCTCACGATCTCTATGTGCGCGAATTTGAGGTGATTGTCGATCGGACCACGGATTGGAAGCCGCAGCCCGTCAGCCGTGAAAGTCCCACTTTCAGCGAATTCGGCAAAAAGCCGATCGAGTTCAGCGCCTATCTTCAAGATAAAATCGAGTGGTCCTATTTTATCATGAATATCGGATTGAGGTATGATTGGTTCGAGCCGGATGGGGTTTATCCTTCCGACTTGATGAATCCGACCTTGAGCCCTAAGATCAAGGCTTTACCGAAGAGCCAGCTCAGCCCCCGCTTCGGCATCGCGCTGCCGCTGACGGAAAAGAGCGTGCTGCATTTGTCCTACGGTCTGTTCTTTCAAATCCCGTCTTTCAACTACCTCTATCTGAATCCGCTGTTTAGAATTCCGGTCGGATCATCGGAGACGTTGGGCAACACGGATCTCAAGCCACAGAAGACGACCACCTATGAAGTGGGATTGCAGCATGCCGTCAACGAAAACATTGCGGCCAATCTGACCATCTACTACAAGGATATCAGAAATCTGCTGGGGATGGAGGTTTATACCCTGCTGCCGACCTTTGATCAATATGCCCGCTATGTTAACCGTGACTATGGCCAGGTGTTCGGTTTTACCACCGCACTGGATTTGCGCAGCCGCTTTGTTGATTTGACCTGCGATTATACCTTTCAAAAAGCCGAAGGCAATTCCTCTGATCCAAGGGATGTTTTTATCAAGAGTCAGACCAATCCGCCCACCGAAATCACCAAACAAATGATTTACCTCAATTGGGATCGCACCCACAGCCTGAATCTGACGGTTACCGTTCATAACAAGAATGTGTGGAATGTGGGATTGATCGGCAAATTCGGCACCGGATTTCCTTATACGCCGGTATTTGAAGGTTACCGCCCCAGCAAAGAAAATACCGAGCGCATGCCGTATTTTATCGATTTCGATTTAAACGCCGCCAGATCGTTCCAATTCGGGGTGATCAGAGCCACCCTGTTTTCGAATATCTATAACGTGTTCGATATCGCAAATCAAATCAAAATCCATAAAGACACCGGCAGAGCCGATTATTCCATCTATGAATCCTATTATACCGATGACATGATTCGCTCCGTCAATACGGTTCGAGATTATTTTTACCGGCCGCATTACTACAGTGCACCGCGTCGGCTTGTAGTCGGATTGAGGATCGATTTTTAATTTGTGATCGAGGAGGTTTTACATGATCCAAAGAATGATAGCAATCGGTTGTACGGCGGTTTTGATGTCTCTTGTCATGATGAACGGTCCGGCTTTATGCCAGAGGCCGGAGGATGGTCATCTTAGCAATCGAAAAGTTGGTGTGATGGACGGCAACATGACGACGGTGCCGTTTATCAATTACGGTTTGCTGACCGAAACCATGGGATATAAAATTTCTTATCCTACCGGCAGTGGGCGTGAACAAGTCGATCTCATCGGCTCGTCGCTCACGACCAGGATCAGGGATATACACGGCAATCTGCTCGCTTCCTGTATACACACCGATCCGGCCATCGGCGGAACTTGGCGCGACCGGCCGGAGGACAAATCGTCTTCCTGGCAGTATGAACCGGTGGCCGGGTTCTGCAATCCCAATCAACTGGAACCGGCGATGAGCGATGACGCTTATACCTGGCCCCGGACATGGCCCGACAGGATGGATGATTCCATCGATCCGGGTTGGCCCGACGTCTGGAACGGCTATTTCGGCAAGGGCGTCAAAAACGCCGATTTGGAAACCTACTTTGTCATCGATGACGACCCGGATGAAGAATTTGAATTTTATCCGGACGCCAACGATCCCAGTCGACGCGGTTTTGGCACGCAAATGTACATCCGCGGCATGCAGTGGAACAATGTGCTGACCGAAAGCCACTCGTTCTGGATATGGGAAGTCGAAAATGAAGGCACGACCGATTA
>JAFGSU010000261.1 GCA_016934435.1 Candidatus Zhuqueibacterota bacterium
AAAAGTCATGACACAAAACGGCTGGTTTGCCGCCCGGCCATCCGGGACGGAGGACGTCTATAAAATTTATGCGGAGAGTTTTAAAAGTGAAGATCATCTGCGCGCCATTCAACAAGAGGCACAGCAGATCGTGAAGAAAACGATCGCCGTCTAAGGGAATGCTCGGTAACGGATCTTTTTCATTTGCAAGGCCTATGAACTTTTTCGACAGCCTCGTTACGACCTGTCCCTTATCAGCACCAGTAACGCTGATTGCGGCACGATGAGATAGCTGTCGCCATCCATCTTGAGTTCGATGGCGCCTTTTCGCATGAACAGCGCATAATCGCCGATGCGGGCCTGCAAGGGCGTAAAATGTCCCTGCGATTGAGAAGGTTTCCACAATTCTTCTTCCTGATCGCCGGGAGCCGGCATGGGAATTCCGGGCCCGATTTCAACGATGGTTCCCCCCTGTACCAATTCTCGCTCTACGGCCCATTTGGGCAGATACAGCCCGACGTTGCTGCGTTCTTCACCCATGTCGGGTACAATCAGCACCCGATCGCCGACGATGATGATTTCTTTTGATCCTTTCTTCATTTGCACAAAATCGAAGAGTAAGGTTCCACCAAAAAAATTCGGCAGCCAGGCAGTCTGTTTATTCTAATCATTCTCATGCAAAAGTGCAAGAAAAAAAGCGGCCGGCTTTGTCATGCCGGATTCAGTGCCATTGCATTTGCGCGATTTGTTGATGGCACCCTTTAATAGATTTAGGCGATGAATCGATAACTTTTAGTCAGAATGGTCTTTCCTGCAATCCCGAGGCCAGCGAAAATAACAGGACAATGGCTCGGTCATAATTTCATCAATGCACCGGCTACAATATTGGCTATGGCGCTGCGCAGGCTGTCCGTTTCACCGTCGTCTTGTGGATGGACGCGATTACTCAGGATGATGATGGCAGTCTGTGTACTCGGATCGATCCACAGAGATGTACCGGTATAGCCGGTATGGCCATACCCACCATCCGGCAGCAAGTCGCCCCCCACCCAGGATTGACCGCGTTTTACCACCCAACCGTAACCGCGGGCGGCGTCGCAGGGTGTCCTGGCGATTTGTGTCATACGTTGAATGCTGACCGGACTGAGAATCGATACATCATCCAGGGTGCCGTTGTTGAGCATCATGCGAGCGTAGCGCCCCAGGTCTTCAGCGGTTGAAAAGAGACCGGCGTTTCCGGAGATGCCCCCCTGCAATCTGGCCAGAGGATCATGTACCACACCCCGCAACGCCGAACCGTCGATGACTTCTGTGGGCACACACAGGGGAAGCAGGGATGAATCCGGGACAAAACAGGTATATTTCATGCCCAGAGGAGTAAAAATGTTTTTGCCAGCGAATTCAGACACATTTTTACCGCTCACTTTCTCAATGATATAATTTAGCGTAATATAGCCCAGGCAGCTGTAGTGGTAGGCCTCGCCGGGCGCATTCAGTTTCGGCAGTTCGGCGATATAGGTTACCAGATCAGCGGTGCTACAAGGATCGCCCAGGGTGGCAGCGGCTTTTTTCACATCCGTATAAGGCGGTAATCCCGAAGTGTGGGTGAGCAAGTGCCAGATGCGGGATTCGGAAGCATATGTGGAATCCGGATTACGAAACCGCGAAAAATGATCAACATATTTGGAAACGCGGTCTGTCAGGCGCAGCTTGCCCTGCTCGGTCAGAATCATGATGGAGGTAGCCGTGGCTACGGGTTTGGTGACGGAAGCCATGTCAAAAATGCGATCGGTGGTCATTACTTCCTTCTTCGGTACAATCTGGGCGAATCCGAACGCTTTTTTATAGACGGTTCGGGAGTCTTTGATGATGAGCACGACCGCACCGGGTATGTCGCCTTGCTCCATAGCCGTTTGCACGGCTGTTTCGATGCGATTCAATCGTTGCCCATCAATGCCCTGTATAATCTGTGCTGATGTGCGTTCATCGCTGAATGATTTTGGGCTGTATAGTAACGTTGTTAGAAGAAAGTAAAGCATATATCGGTTGACAGCGATGGTGATGAGTCGTTGCATGATTTTGCCTCTTATTTTTGCGAATTGCTGAATATTCTATTAATTAAATTCCTGTCCACGCCGGGACGGTTACGACGTATCTGTTTTATGTTAGCAATATACAGGCTCTTATGCAAGAAAAATATAGTGTGGCCATCAGCATATTTTCACAGCAAAAATGGCAATCAATAAAATTACCTTGAAATTGCGCTATAAATTTATTATTATATTTTTTAATTTTTACAGGAAAATATAGATACAATAGATCGGGAGAGAATGATGAGATTTTCAAGTCTGGTATTCCTGTTTGTTCTCATTTTTTTGGCGTGCGGAGCCTCCCAGAATGAGAGGGAATTGCGGAAATTTATCGCAGATCGTGTTAAAGAGATCGAACCGCTGGCGCAGGAGGCAAACCTCGCATACTGGCGTGCGGCAACAACGGGTCAGCCGGATGCCTTTGAGCGATACAGTCAATTGAATCTGAAATTGAAGCAGATATACAGTAATCCCGATGATTTTGACTTTATTAGAAAATTAAAAAATGAAGGCGGCATTCGCGATCCGCTTTTATCTCGGCAGTTGCTGTTACTCTATAATGCTTATCTGGAAAATCAGATGGAATCAGAACTGCTGCAAAGCATAACGGAAAAAAGTACTGAAATAGAACAAAAGTTCAGTACTTTTCGGGGCAGAATCGGATCGAAGCAACTTACGGCGAACGACATTAATGACATTCTTAAAAAGGAAAGCAGTTCAAAAAAACGGCAGCAAGCCTGGTCGGCGAGCAAAATGGTTGGACCTCTGGTGGCGGAAGATATTATTTCTCTGGTCAGGTTGCGCAACGAAGCGGCCAGGAAACTCGAATTTAAGAATTATCATACCATGGCGCTCAGCACCGGTGAACAACACGTCGAGGAGCTCGACAGGATTTTTCAGTCGTTGTATGAACTAACCAATGCCCCGTTCGCGCAATTTAAGGCGGAGTTGGACAACCGGCTGGCACGTCTGTATCGAATTGATGGTGCGGATATTCGGCCCTGGCATTACCACGATCCCTTTTTTCAGGAAGCGCCGTTGCTGCAATCCGTGGACCTGGATCAATATTATCGTGATAAGGATATAAGAACTATCGCCGTCGATTTTTTTACCGGGCTGGGTTTGCCGATCGAAGAAATCATGGCCAGCAGTGATCTGTATGAGCGAGAAGGAAAGAATCCACATGCTTTTTCAACCGACATCGATCGCAAAGGAGATGTTCGAATTCTGTGTAATTTGCAGAACAATGAGCATTGGATGGGCGTTTTACTGCATGAGCTCGGCCATGCCGTCTACGATAAATACCACAACCTCACTTTACCCTATCTTTTACGCCAGCCGGCACATGCCTTTACCACCGAAGCCGTCGCTAACTTTTTTGGTCGCTTGAGCCGCAATCCCGGTTGGATGCAGGGCATGCTCGGCTTGACGGATGCCGAGCGGCAGGAGATAGAAAGCATTAGCTCAAATTATTTGCGCATGCAGATGATTGTATTTGCGCGTTGGTCTATGGTTATGTATTATTTCGAAAAAGAGCTTTATGCCAATCCGGATCAGAATTTGAACGCCTTGTGGTGGCAGCTGGTGGAAAAATATCAATTTGTAGAAAAACCGGCTGGCCGCAACCAGCCGGATTGGGCGGCGAAAATACATATAGCCATCTATCCCTGCTATTATCATAACTATTTATTGGGTGAATTATTAGCATCCCAACTTCAGGCCCACATTGCCGCGGCAATATTGCCCGCCGACAACGGCCATGAAGGATATGTGCAGGAACAAGGCGTGGGCGAATATTTGCGCAAGATGGTATTCAAGGCGGGCGCCTCCCTCCACTGGAATAAAATGATCGAAAATGCAACAGGCGAACCGTTAAGCGCGAAATATTTCGTTAAACAATTCGTACAGATGTAAACAGTGCGATGATTCTTAATGATTAATTGCTATGTTGATGATAGGCATCCGGTCACTCGAACGTTAATCCAGGGAAATCCATGAACGACATTCATAGTGTGATGATCAAGATCATGACCGACGGCACGGAGAAGCAAATTAATCCCTTCACCGGCACAGAAGTGTGGTATATACCGGGGCGTAAGAATCGCCCTGTTTTCACCGGTATCCCCGACACGGCAAAAAAAATAGAAAAGCAGGAGCCTGCGGCGTACTGCAATTTTTGTCCAGCCAAGTACTTGATGACTCCGCCGGAAAAATCGCGTCTGGTATTACAGGACGGGCAATATATTTACCAGGATCGACCGAGTGTGGCCGATGTCGTCAAACAGGTTGCTGAATTTCGTCGCATTCCCAATTTGTTCGAGATTGTTACCATCGACTACTGGAAAAAGAATTTCGAATATCATCTTATTGAAAAAAATCGAATCTGGAAGGAGCGTTACCTCGCCGATGAAGCCGGTCTCAAACACGTCCTTGCAATCATTAATCTCAAGCTGGAATATTCCGGCCTCGACAAGAAAAAGATCGCCAAAATCAAGAAGGATGATAAAATCACCATGGCGGACGCTTTTTTCGGCGGCTGTCATGAACTGATCGTGCCGCGCCGGCACTATGTGGATGGGGCGGAATATGATTCGCAAATATTCTCTTCCGGAGAAATGACGCCGGAAGAGCATTTTCACTATTTTCGCTTTACCATCGATGCGATGAATGAAATAGTCGAAAGTAACCGGTATATTCGGTATATCACCGTGTACCAGAACTGGCGCAAAGAAGCGGGCGCTTCCTTTGATCACCTCCACAAACAGATTGTCGGCCTGGATGAATGGGGCGTATCCCTGGAGAGGGAACTGCGTCTGGCGAGTACACATCCTAATATGTATAATGAATATGCCGCCAATTTTGCCGCGTATAATAATAATGTGATCTGTGAAAATGATCACGCCGTTGCGTTTGTCGACATTGGGCACCGCTACCCCACAGTGGCGATATATTCCAAAAGCGTCCATTGCCGGCCGGCGGATCATACCATGGAGGAACTGCGCGGATTTAGCGATGTCATACACGCCGTGCACGCTGCAACCGGCGCCCAGATATCCTGTAACGAAGAATGGTACTATATGCCGAACGATTGTATCATTCCCTTGCCGTGGCATGTCTTGATAAAATGGCGCGTCAATATTCCTGCGGGATTCGAGGGTGGTACGAAGATTTATGTCAATCCCATGTCGCTCAAAGAGCTGCGCGATGCGCTGGTGCCGCGACTATTTGAATTGCGCGGTCAAGGTAAAATCGGACCGCTATCGATTGCGGAAGAATGCCCGGTAAAGCCCAATTCATTGCATTATTATAAAAACGGCATTCAATAACCTATCAGTTTAGCGCAATCCCATGCGCTGATTTTGGTCGCACTGAAGACAAAAGGGACGGGCTTAAATTTATAACTTGAAGGCCATGATGAAAGAGTTTAGTACGAAACAAAAAGCCTGGTATTTCCGTTTCATCATCGTCGGTATGATCGTATTACAATCGGCCTGTAAAACCCCTTTTTCGACCCGTGATCCCGAACAGCCCATTACCGGGCAATCATCATGGATTCAGCCAACTTCACCCAACTATGTTATGACTAATTTGCGCAAGGCCATCGCGGAAAAAAATGCCAATAATTATCTTCGTTGCCTCGCCGATACCAGCACGGCGCCACGATCTTTTATCTATTTTCCCGACGCCGCGGTTAATGCCGCCCATCCGGGTGTTTTTAACAACTGGGACAACGAAAGCGAAAGGAATTATATCAACCAGTTACTGGTTTTTTTAGCCACCGATTGTACCAGTACGGTTGTGTTTGATCTAAAAAGTGAAAATGCATTTCAAGATTCGGTTATTCTCGTACAGGATTATATACTGACTGTTGCACATAAACAACAGAACGAGGGATGCCCCAAGTCCATGCAGGGCCAGGCGGAATTCCGGTTGGTGCGTTCGATGGAGGATTTGTGGTATATTCATCGGTGGACCGATTATGCAACCGGTGATAATCCCACCTGGAGTACCTTACGCGCATTTTTTGGAAAGTGAAGCTGTAGCGTCCGGATCAGAGTATGAAAAGGATGGTTCAACATAAGGCGGTGGCAGCAAAAGACTGGGAGAAGCACAAAGCCCGTATTCGGCGGTGGCAATTTCGGCTAAGTATGTTGGCTATTGTTTTAGCCCTGGCTAATGGATTGCTGGGAATAGTGATACGATCGTCGTCGGATGGCGGTCCGCGTCCGGATCGTCCGACAGAGCCCCGGCATGCGCCCTCCTCCGAGACGGCGGCTGCGGTCACCATCGTCAAAGCAGTGCTGGAAGAGTTCCACATCAGTAGCGATCGAGTACGGCAGAGAGAGCATGTCTATTTTGTATCCATTCCCGAAGAAATGCGTTTCATTGATTTCCATTTTCGTCTCAATGAAAAGCTGCGAGACATTGATGGACAGATTTCGCGCACAATCGATAATCGGAAGAACAATCGCTATGAACTCACCATTACGGTGGATGATGAACAGGCGGCAAAATTCGTATTTTTACGCAAGGCGGGCTTGCCCGCAACAGTCGGGAAACTGGCCATTATTGTTGATGATTTCGGCTATGGTTACAATGATGTGGTAAATCAATTCATCTGTTTCCCAGTGCCTTTAACGCTGGCGATTTTGCCGGGATTGAAGGAGAGCAGACGGATCGCTCAGGAGGCACAATTAGCGGGCCGGGAAATTTTGCTGCACATGCCCATGGAGCCGTTGAATGAAAAATTCCACGACGACGGACATTATATACTGGCAAGCCATGATCCCGGCACCATCCGTCTGCGTATACGCCAGGCTTTTTCTTTGCTTCCGGAGGCGAGCGGCCTTAATAATCATCAGGGGTCCAGGGTTGTAATCGATCGTGATATTATGACCACGGTAATGGAGGAAATTAAGAGGCAGAACAAAATATTCATCGACAGTTACACCAATCCGCGAAGTGTGGCTTTGTCCGTCGCCAGGTCTCTCAATGTGCCTTCAGCGGCAAATCAGGTCTTTATCGATGCCAAAGATGATGAAACGTTCATCGAAAACCAGCTGGCACGCCTGGCCCACCTGGCGCACAAACAGGGCAAAGTTGTCGGCATTGCCCACGTGCGAAAAAAAACACTGGAGGTATTTCAACGAACATTGCCGGAGTTGCGGGTTCGGGGCATTGAATTGGTCTATATTTCCGAGATTTTATGATTTTAGATTCATTCGAAAACCTGTATTATGAAACCTTATTTTTCTGATGAACCAATTTGATTTTGCTTCTCTCGGATGCACCACTCTGGTGTCGAACATCGAACCGGGTATGGTGCGAAAAAAGAGAAAGGATTTTTGATGGCGCGATTGTGTCTGTGTGTGAATCAGATCGCCTTTTTACGCACGATGTACCGGCAAAAAGAACCCGATCCTGTTGCCGTTGCCGTCGCTGCGGAAATGGCGGGGATTGACGGCATTATGGTTCAATTGCACGAAGACCGTTTCGATATCAATGACCGGGATTTATCGTTATTGAAGGAACTGGTCAAGACGCATTTGAATCTGGCCATTCCATTGAGCGATGAAATGGTAAAAAAAGCCATTCATTTGCTGCCGGATATGGTGACACTTTTACCACAAGCGAGCAAGGAGGCGCCCCAGGTGGCTGTACATTCCCTTGATGTGGAAGCAAGCCTGGAATACCTGGAGGATATTACTGCCGCCTTGCGGGCCAATAATATCGTCGTTAGTGTGCTGGCGGCGCCGGATGCGCAACAAATCCGTGCGGCTGCCCGGGCCGGCGTGGATTATATACAACTGAATACAGCCAATTTGTCCACACTGGAAGATCTGAGCAGCTTGATGGAGCAAATCGAACGGTTGCGTACAGTCGCTGTGGCCGCTAATAAACTTGGACTGGGCGTTGCCGCCGGTCGCGGACTCTCTTATCAGATCATTCGTGAAATTGGTGCCATTCCCATCATTGAGGAAGTGAACGTCGGTAAGGCTATCCTGTCACGTGCGTTCCTCATCGGTTTGGATCGAGCCATACAAAGCATGAAGGCGCTGATATAACACCACCTGCCGGCAAGACTGCGCGTTCATCTTGGGGCGGCGCTATCAGGTGGATTCTCCAAATAACGAAAAAACCGGATGAACATTCAAATGAGGCAAAACCATGTCGACCCAACTATTACATCTTTTACCGGAACTTGACCTTATCAAGGATCAAGAATTGAAGAAAAAAACCATCGCCTGCTGGCTGGATGCCATGGATTCGGGGGGATGGAGTTTTGATAATTTGCATGAAATCCCTTTTACGTTGCTCATTCCGGATTGCCGGGTTAGTTTTATCACCCATGTTCTGTCGGTGACACAGACGGCCATTTCGGCGGCAAAGGTGCTGCAGCAGCATTATGATCAACACTACGCGCTGTCGATGGATTTAATCGTTGCCGGTGGATTACTGCATGATATCGGCAAGTTATTGGAGTACAAAAAAGAAGGGGAGCAATTTGTGAAAAGTAAAAATGGTCAATTATTGCGCCATCCATTCAGTGGCGCCAATCTGGCCGCCAGACATGGGCTGCCCGACGAAATTATCCACATCATAGCCACCCATGCCAAAGAAGGAGATGGGGGCTACCGCAGCCCCGAATCCGTCATCATACACCATGCCGATTTCATGAATTTTGAGCCGTTAAAAAAGTGACGGACATCCGAAAGCGCACGCTATTCATACAAAGGAGCCTCTATGCAATTCCCAGCCGAGCCGTTCAAGATTAAAGTAGTCGAACCGATCAAAAAAACAACTCGCGACCAACGTGATCATCTGATTCGCAAGGCCGGTTTCAACGTTTTTAATCTACCGGCGGAAAGCATCTATGTTGATTTGCTCACCGACAGCGGTACATCGGCTATGAGCGATAACCAGTGGGCCGGCATAATGATTGGTGATGAATCCTATGCCGGCAGCAAAAGTTATTTTAATTTTGAACGGTCCATCAAAAGCATTTTCGGATTTAAACACATTATTCCGACGCATCAGGGCCGCTCGGCTGAGAATTTATTATTCTCCATTACATTGACATCGGGGGATATTGTTCCCAATAACATCCATTTCGACACTACCCGCGCCAATGTGCTGCATAAACACGGAAAACCGATCGACCTGGTCATCGACGAGGCCATGGATCCAGATTGCGAACATCCATTCAAAGGGAACATGGATACGACCAAATTGCAAACCTTCCTGAATGAGACCGAGCCCGACCGCGTGCCCCTGGTGATGATGACAGTCACCAACAACAGCGCCGGTGGGCAACCGGTTTCGATGGAAAATATCCGTCAGGTGCGAGCCATCTGCCAAAAGCATCAGCGCCCTTTTTATATCGATGCCTGTCGTTTTGCCGAAAATTGCTATTTCATCAAAGAGCGGGAATCGGGCTATGCCGACAGGAGCATACTGGAGATCGCGCGCGAGCTGTTTTCTTATGCCGACGGCTGCACCATGAGCGCCAAGAAGGACGGTTTGGTGAACATTGGCGGATTTTTGGCCATGAATGATGATGCGCTGGCGGAAAAAGCGGCGAATCTGCTGATTTTGGTGGAAGGATTCCCCACCTATGGCGGATTGGCCGGTCGCGACCTCGAGGCGGTCGCTCGCGGTCTGCAGGAGGTGCTGGACGAGGACTATCTTGCCTTCCGCGTCGGCCAGATTCGCTACCTGGGAGAAATGCTGGATCAGGCCGGTGTGCCATTCGTCAAGCCCGTGGGCGGGCATGCTATTTTTCTCAATGCAAAAGATTTTTTGCCCCACATTCCGCGGCATCAATTTCCAGGACAGGCTTTAACCGTGGCGCTCTATCGCGAAGCCGGCATCCGCGCCGTCGAAATCGGCGGACTCATGTTCGGTGAAAAAGATGAAAAAAATCACCAGGAAAAATACCCGGAACTGGAGCTGGTGCGATTGGCTGTTCCGCGACGGGTATATACCTCGACTCACATGAATTATGTCGCGGAATCCATCATCGAAATTTATAAAAATCGTGACCGCATCAAAGGACTGCGGCTCATGTATGAAGCGCCGCTGCTGCGTCATTTCACCGCCCGTATGGAGGAACTGGATTGATTCAGGCGCTGCTGTTCGATTTTGACGGTGTTATCGCTGCGAGTTTCCCCTTTCATTTCCGCGCCTGGCAGCAAGTCATTACGGCTTTTGATGTTCGTCCGCATGACATGGTGATCAAATTACATGAGGGACAACCCGCCCGATTGATGGCACAGGCTCTTTTTAAAGCAGCGGGTCTGTCCATTCCCCGTGAGGAAGCCATCGTTCTGGCCGGCCGTAAAAACGAGGCTTTCCGAAAGCTGGGCCGGGTGCCGGTTTACCCTCAAGCGTTTGAAATACTTCGGATGGCTAAAAAACAGGGATTCAAAACCGCGGTCGTCACCGGAACGCGCCTCGAAAATGTACGGCACGTGCTGGGCGACGAGCAGATGAAATTGTTTGATAGCATCATCCAGGATGGCGATTATCGACAACCCAAACCGAATCCCGAACCGTATCTGCTGGCGGCAAAACGGCTTTCGGTGCCGCCGCAAGCGTGCCTGGTTGTGGAAAACGCCCCTCCGGGTATTACAGCGGCAAAAAAGGCCGGCATGTTTTGTGTCGCTTTAAAGACCACGCTGTCGCAGGAACATTTGGCACAGGCCGACGTTATATTAAAAGATCATCAAGCTTTGATCGCTCGTTTTGATGCATTGATACAATACCGATAATGACTGAATTCTAACCGCCGGCCTGATCGCTTCGGATCGGTGGCTGCGCCATTAAAAAGTACAGTTAATACCTTCAGTGGCCGAATCAGACCCCTGAATTTTGTGTAAATTTGGGAACTGAGCGGATAACGTGCCACCCTAAGTTCACGTTGTAACGCCTGAGCCCCGAATCGGTGGAAACATATTTTCACCGTTAAAAAAAGCTTGATAAATATTGTTTTTATTGCTATTTTTATAAACTAAAAATTTTTATCAATATATGAGGCGGCCTATACCTTTTCGTTAATAATTTTCATCACCGATTCGGTGCCTGCAGGTTCATCCGATTACCCTGTGGGTTGGATATTTTGAGTTCAATTTGCCGGTTACCACCGAATTTGGGTCATGTTTTCGGTTACGTCAAATAGTATTTTTCACTACGTTTAACGAATGGGTCTAGTCCGCTTTTATGCAATGATCCGAATGTTCTCGGGCAACAGGCGCTTATCATTCGAGCGTAGCCGGCATTCGGATTTTTTTATGAGATTGAATCATTGGGAATGCGTATGCATAAATCTGCAATCTTCTTTGCTCTTGCGCTTTCACTGATATATGGTTGCAAGCGCGATCTGCCTTTGCCCGTACCCGATAATCATGTGATTACCATGGGAATAAGGCTTTTGCCCAGAGTGATGAATCCCTATCGAGATTATCGCGTTGAAGTAAAGGTGTCGCCCACGCCCGGCAACGTCAGCTATATTCAACTGGATGCTGTTCGATTGGGAACATCGCAGCCGGAAGTAACTTATTACCTGAATGATGACGGCGACGCTGTGCACCCGGACCGTGGCGATGTTGTAGCGAACGATGGCGTATTCACGCAGGTTTTGCAGTGGCGGCCTGCGGAATTAACGCGAAATTATTATCAATTTCGCTTCACGGCCGTGGGTGAGGGGCTGGAGAGCATCCCCGTTCTGCTGGATACGGTTTTATCGCTCGATAACAAGGCGCCGCGAATCCTGCAGGCGCAGGCCCCCGAGTTGTTGCCCAGTGGTTTTATGGATGAAAAATATTTTTATGTCGCCGTGCAAGATTCGGACGGCGTCGATGATATCGCTTCGGTTTCGTTCAGCGGCCTGCGCGGCGAAATGACTTTTTTTACCGGTCAGCTCCATGATGACGGCAGTCGCGGCGATGCCGTTGCCGGGGACGGACTCTACAGCCTGCGTCTGGACAGCACATTCGCGGCGGCGAAAAAAGGAACCTTTGATCTGCAATTCATCGCCAGGGATCGTTCGAACGTCGCCAGTAATATCGCGCAAAAGACTATTACCATCGAAAACGAGCCGCCGCACATTTTCAATCTCAACGCCCTGTCCGAAGCCACCATTCCCTTAACGGAGTCCAATACCTTTCTGGTTACGCTGGATGTGCGCGATCCGCAGGGCTATGAGGATATCCAGTTCGTCGGCTATATGGCCCTGCGCCCGGATTCGGTCTATGCCAATCAGGGATTGCCCATTCCCATGGTCGATAACGGCCTGCCGTTCGACCTGGATAGATGGTCACAGTCGTATTTTGGTGATGTGGTCGCCAACGACGGCACCTATTCCATCACCGCCGTGATTTTCCCGACCGACTCGTTTGGCAATCCCACGCTCAAGGGAAAATATATCTGGACTTTTTATGCGATTGATTTTGTCGGTCAAAAAAGCGAACAACTGGTGCACGAAATCACCTTAAAATAATTCGGAATAAGCGATGAAAAAAATTCTTTTACTGGCGATCATACTAACCAGCTCCGCGATCGCAGGCGCCCAAACAATCTTTACATTTCAATTGGGGGATACAGTCGCAGTCGTTTCCGGACTGGCCGGCAACGGCATCACCGACATCAAGGCGACCGATACTGTGCTGTGGCTCGGTACCGGGCATGGTCTCAGTCGCTACCAGAGTTTCAATCAACAGATAATTAGCTTCGATGCACGGCACGGCCTGGGTCACGGCAGCGTATCGGCCCTCTATGTACGGGGGGAGACGATCCTGATTGCCACAGCCACCGATACGGTCACGGAAATACAGGCCGAACCTTTCCCCAAAGGCACCGGGATCAGCCTTTCGTTTGATGGCGGGCTGACCTGGCGGCATGTGCCGCAACCGGGCCCGACGCCGATTCAGAATGTCACTTACGATATTGAAGTCTTCAACGGTACCATCTGGATTACCAGTTGGGG
>JAFGSU010000262.1 GCA_016934435.1 Candidatus Zhuqueibacterota bacterium
CAACAAGCTCAAATCTGTATGTCTACGATGCGACAACACTTGAAGAATTGGGATCAATTCATTTGGAACTTGATGAGCCTTGCCAAATAGTTATTGATGAAACTTACGGCATACTATATGTCCATGATTTTTGGCTTATCAAAATAGTTGCAGTAATAGATGTGGTTGCGGACACTCTCATTCACTATATTACTGATCTGCCAATCCCTGGCATAATGCCAGATTTACAAATAGACGAAGGGATACATAAAATATACGCGAATCATGATACGAGAATTTTTCAAATTGATGTGTCGACAGATTCTGTTGCAACAATTCCTACTATAACAGGTGGTATCGCTGATTTTGCTGTGAACCCAGTCACCCATGAAGTTTTCATGTGTGGTTATCAAAATAACCGATTAGATATCGTTAACGGAATTACACTTGAACACACCACAATTCCCGATATACAGGGATGGGGTGTAGGGGTCAATTACTTAGAAAATAAAGTGTATATTTGTTATTATAATATGAGTGAATATTGGGATACGATTTGTATCTATGACCGCGATACGGGAACGATAGCACCGCTTGAGCTCAGAAATGACGCCGTAAATATTACCTTCAATCCAATAAGCAATCGCATGTATACCTCCTCTGAAATAAATTCTATTTCAAGTATAATTGATGGAAAAACGGATACTTATTTCAACTTACCACTGATGTATTCATCAAGGCCTTTAATCTGCTATTTAACTAATCATGTTTATTATCAATGTCGAGATTATATCGCAGTATTAGACGATGCGACACAACTGCTGGAATTTATCCCCTATCCTGTTAAAGTCGAAAACTTGTCAAAAAAAACATCTGCTTATCAGGCTGGTGCTGATATCGATTTTATGGCTGTCAATCATATAGACGGAATGCTATATTTTATTAAAAACAATTTCGTTATTGTCATACAAGACACAAGCCCTTTGATGACGCGTCCTCCCATCTATTTGGGTAATTTAGGATTTCCCCAAAGAATCCACATCCTAGATCCTGTCAGTAAGGAAGTAGTAGAATGTCTAAATCCACCTGGTTATGGCTTTCCTAATCTCTATCCACTTAAAGCTCACTCAATGGTTGTAAGACCAGGAGGCGGGAGACTCTATGTGCCATCCGGCGGCATGGGAGTAGATGGATTAACAACTTATGCAGGTACGGGTGTTAATGCGGCTATTAACTACATTGAAGTTGGAGGGAACGGATCAGTGGTACCTGCCCTTATGCCCGACGGCAGCAAAATATATATGACCAATTCTCAATCTGATAATGTGAATGTAATTGATATAAAAAACAGCACAGTGATTACAACTATCCCAACCGGAGAAAAACCTTGGGGCGTTTCTGTTACACCTGACGGCTTAAAGGTCCTCGTTTCTAACAAAGGGGATAATTCTGTTTCAGTTATTAATGCAGCGTCCAATACCGTCATCGAGACTATCTCTGTTGGTGAACAACCTTGGGGTCTTACCATAAATCCGAGCGGCAGCAAAGCTTATGTAGCTAATTCAGGCTCAGGTACTATTTCTGTAATCGATATTGAAAGTATGACGGTGGTTGCGACTGTGACTGTTGAATCCGGTCCTCATTGGCTTTCATTTACACCAAATGGTAAACATGTATTTGTAAGTAACACAGAGAATAATACTGTTTCGGTGATCGATGCAGGAACCGATACATTGGTACAAAATATAGTAGTGGATAGCAATCCAGAGGGAATATGCGCCCTGCCGAATGGCAGTGAAATGTATGTTGGTACCGACTCTACAGTATCCGTAATAAACACTTCGGACTATAGTGTACAGAGTATTCAGATTCCATCTGTTAGTTCATTGCCAGGTAGTCATATTAAAATAATATCTTTGTCAGTACCTGATCCTACTTCTCGTTTTGCTGGACGAATAATTTGTAATGGGAAAGCTGTACAAAACGCAGTTGTTCGTGCGTCACAATCTAGTGTAGAGAAGGGAGTTGCCACAACCAATGCCTCTGGGGATTATTCAATCTTTAATCTACAATCTGGAACTTATGAAATTGATATTAATGCTTCAGGATATTATCCACAAAGTCTCACAGGACAAACTGTTGATATAGGACGAACGACTATTCTGAATTTCAATCTTACTTCAACAGGCATAAAAAGTCAGGAAAACACTATTAGAAAATATGCACTTTATCAGAATTATCCAAATCCGTTCAATCCGATAACTACTATTCGTTTTGAATTGCCGGAATGCTGCTTAGTAGTACTAAAAGTATATGATTTGTTGGGAAGAGAAGTAGTAATTTTAGCTGATAGACAATACCAACCTGGACAATATAGTGTTGACTTCGATGCCACTGGATTAGCCTCGGGTATATATTTTTACAAACTTATTATCGGCCAATTCCATTCTATGAAGAAGATGGTTTTACTCGATTGATAGAATATCGCTAGTAGTATTTAATCCAAAAATACACCGGATGAAAACGCCGCCTTCCTTTTTCACACTTCCATTCGTCCGAGGCATGTTACGAGCGGTGAGGATAAAAGTTCGATTAGGTTCTGTCCTGTCATTCAGGTTAGGTCTTCTCAGGTGTGCCGTTTGCTCATCGGTTGTTTGCAACGGGGATTTAAACGTTTTCCAGCGCACTTGAGCTCCCATCAAAGGGATAGCCGGCGATCGTTGCGGCTTTTCTCAGCAAAAAATGGATGTTTCAACGTCACGAGAAAAATGTTGACAAAATGCTAAAATATTCGTAAAGTATGATAATTAATCATACCGGAGGAATACGATGTCAACTGCCAAAATTGCCATTACCATCGACGATAAACTCGTCCAAAAAATTGATTCTCTCGTTGAAAAACGAATATTTCCTAATAGAAGCAGGGCTATTCAGGAGGCAGTTTCAGAAAAACTTTTACGTCTCGATAAAAGTAGACTTGCGAAAGAATGCTTACATCTTGATAAAGCATTTGAACAACAATTATCTGAAATGGGTCTAGATTCTGAGGTCGAATCATGGCCAGAATATTAAGAGGCGATATCGTCTGGGCTAATTTAGACCCGGTCGTTGGATCAGAACAAGCTGGCAGTCGACCGGTCCTTGTTATTAGTCAAGATATTTTTAATGAAAGATCAGGGACTGTCATCGCTCTCGCTATCACCAGTCAACCTCAACGCGCGGGTTTTCCCCTCACTTTTGAGTTATCATCATACAAGTTACCAAAAAAAACCTGGGTAAAAATCAGCCAAATTAGAACTATTTCAGTGGAAAGGATTGCACATAAAATCGATCGAATTTCACCAGAGGATTTGGATGAAATCATTGTAGGACTTGAGGAAATTGTTGGAAGCTGATCAAGTATCCTGACCGGCGGCTGGTGCGGATGGCCGCTGGTATATTTGATTGCTAAAAGTTTTTTCGATTATGCCGCGGTCACCGCACAGCCGTATCATTCATAGTAGAATGCTTCATCCGAAAATCATCAAAGCGCTTGCTGAGCCTATCGAGCAAGAAAACGGCTGACAGATCGCCCCGGCTGATCGCTCAGCGTTACATACTTCCGGTTAGGCTATTGCAATGATCGAACAGAGTCTTGATAAAATAAAGGAATTTCAAATGTCAAAGCTTTCCATCCTCAAAGAATTCTGGCTGTTTCTCCGCGAGCGCAAAAAGTGGTGGCTGGCGCCCATCATCTTTATCCTGCTGTTAATGGCGCTGCTCATCGTACTCACCGAAGGCTCGGCCATCGCGCCGTTCATTTATACGCTGTTTTGAGGGGCGTATAGATGACACGACGAAAACAAAAGGCGCGCCCGCAAAAACATGCCGCCCCCGCGCATTTACAAACGAAAAAACAGGTGGATAAACGCAAGCGACGACTTTTCACCATTCTGATGATTCTGATCCCGGTTCTCTTTCTACTGCTTTTGGAAATGGGATTGCGTCTGTTTCATTATGGCGGCGAGTGGGATCTTGTGCTCAAGCGGTCGGTCCAGGGACACGAATTTTACACCATTAACCGGCAGGTAGCGCGGCGCTATTTTATCGGCGACGATATTTCTGTGCCCGAAGCCAACGGCGAAGTGTTCTCCTTCATAAAATCCTCCAACACGGTGCGCATCTTTTGTCTCGGCGAGTCGAGCACAGCCGGCTGGCCGTTCCAGTTCAATGGCACCTTCCCGAGTCAGTTGCAATCCAGACTGGCGTTGCTCTTCCCCGAACGCGAATTCGAAGTGATCAACGTCGGCATCTCCGCCATCAGCAGTTATTCGGTGCTCGATTTCACTCGCGAGCTGGTCGATTATCAGCCCGATTTGTTTCTCGTCTACATGGGTCATAATGAATTTTACGGCGCGTTGGGCGCCGCCTCGACCCAGAGCATGGGGGGCAGCCGCGCCGTCATCCAATTTTATCTCAGTCTGGAAAAATTACGACTGTTTCAGCTCCTGCGCGATGTTGTCGGTCTATTTCGTTCCGGCCGGGAAGCCGCTGACCACAGTCGCACGCTGATGGAAAAGATGATCGGTGAACGCATCATCCCGCCCGGCACGCCGATTTATGATCGCGCCCGATCGCATTTTGAAGCCAATCTCACCGACATGCTCAGAATCATTCAAGAGCGCGATGTGCCGGTTCTGGTCGGGACGCTGGTGAGCAATCTGGCCGGGCAGCCGCCGTTTGAGTCAATTTTTCCCTCCGGATTTAACCGGCAGGTAGAGTGGAAGATGCTCAGCGACGGCGGCGATGCCGCCGCTCGAGAGGGCAATTATTCTGCCGCCATTCAGGCGTATACAAGCGCGCGCCACCTGAGCGATTATCCCGCCATGCTCTGGTATAAATTAGGCGTCTCTCATCAGGGCATGGGCCGCTTTGATCTGGCTCTGGACTGTTTCCTTCGAGCCAGAGATCAGGACGTGTTGCGATTTCGCGCGCCCGGTGAATTCAACCAGATTATCCGGCGTGTTTGTTCAGACGAAAACGTGCCGGTGGTGGAAATCGAAAATACCTTTTCCGATCATTCCACCGACGGCCTCATCGGCAACGAGCTGTTGTTCGAGCATGTGCATCCCAATGTGCGGGGATATTTTCTCATGGCCCACGCCTTTTGTCGCGCCATGGCCGAACATGACGTTATCGTCCCTGCGGCTGAGTGGCCATGGCACAGGGATTTAGCGGCCGAAGAACTCATCCGCCGCGCCTACGTCACCGAACTGGATATGGAAATTGCCAGCCTGCGAATTTTGCAGCTGACCAGCCGCTATCCTTTCAAACAGCCAAGAAGAATGGTGGTCACCACCGATTCGGCTTATGCGCAGGCGCTGACAGAAACGGCGCAGAGCATCCTGAGACGAGAAATCTCGTGGAACGATGGGCATTATCGCATTGCCGATTATCTCGGCAAACGCGGATTGTTCGCAGCAGCCGAACGGGAATACCGCGCCGTCATCCGCGTCATGCCCGGCAATTACTATCCCTATATCTTCCTCGCCAACACCCTGATCGAGCGGCAAAAGATGGAAGAGGCCGAGGAAGTTTTGTTGCAGGCGTTGCGTTTCAGTCCGTACCTTCCGTTTGCCTATGCCAAGTTGGGTGTGCTCTACGTCGGACGCAACGATGCGCAAAAGGCGAAACCGTTTCTGGAGAACGCGATCAAACTGGCGCCGAACAGTTCGGAATTTAGTAGGGATGATCTCGCTTATGTACATTACCTGCTGGCGGTGGTACTGGCGCAGTTGGACGAACTGGCGGAGGCGAAAAAAGAGGTTGAAATCGCCCTGCGCGTCAAGCCGCAGGAACAAAGGTTTCTGAAATTGCAGGCGCAGATTCTGACGGCGATGGAGGGGAATTGAGGGCGAAAACCGTCGTGCGAACTCTGAGCTTGTGGTGTGATAAAGCATTTGACCGAGTTTCATCCGTGTTCAATCCGCCTTTTATCTGTGGCTGAAATACTAGTAGTCAAATAAAAATTAAGCCCATCAGGTAAATACGCTGAAAGGATAATACATCTCAGGCAGGTTGCCGCGTTCATTGACACGGTGGTGATAACAATAGCCGGCAAACTTGAGCTGTTCATCCGCCGCGGGTAGCAGGAATACATAGCCCGAATGCGCGATATTTGTTTTCCCCACGAATGACACGAATGTGCCCCTGATAAATCCTATTCGTGTGATTCGTGTGATTCGTGGGCTTATTTATGAAACCAGGCTTTTATCGCGCATCATGAATGCCCGATTGCCATGGAGGTTTTTTGAGATCAACTCGATCAATTCAGTGATAAGAAATTTATCTGTCAGTCCCTGTAAAATGCGAATGGACAGATTTTTGCCTTATTTACGATGTCCAGACCTTGGTAGAAAATTAGAATGAATAAAAACCACCTTATTACCTTATTCCTATGGTATGGCGCATAATGACATTCATCTACAATTTTAATTTAATTCTGTTATAGGCGACTACCCGGGCGAGATGATTTTTCAATAAGGTAATAAGGTTAGAATGTATTATATCCGATACTACTAAGGTTAATGAAACTCAACATAAGATAAAAATATCTGTAGATTGACAAGCGCTCCAACCGCGCTCAGAAAAATTAGGCGAGTCTGCCGATGGCTTGAGCGCTCCAATGATCATGCTTTGTAGGCCGGCGCATTCGTTCCTTGACATTATGGTGAGAAAAAATAAGATAAATAAATGGTTTACCGGATATCGGCGTTCATGCGAGCGCTGCGTTTGGCAGGGATTCATATTCCGGATGAGCTCTATTTGTTCTTCCCACGAATGACACGAATAACACGAATAAAACTTGTAAATCCTATTCGTGTGGTTCTTGGGGAATATATAAGATTAGGATTTTAATCGGACGTCAGGGATGACCGCTTGATATGGAGGTTTTTTGAGAAAAGAATCATGACAGGGTGGACAGGAATACGGACAGCGGGCTTTCCAGCCCGCTCCGGCAAGGCATCGTTTACGATGACGCGGTTATGTGTCCATAAATAGACGGACGACAGGGATGTTCGCTAACCATGGAGGTTTTTTGAGAAAAGAATCATGGCAGGGCGGACAGGAATACGGACAGCGGGCTTTCCAGCCCGCTCTCGTACAAAACAACAAAATGGTTTTTACCGGACAGGCATGCCTGCCGTCTGATGAGTACCGGCCTTCAACGGATAGGCTTTATCATCAAATTGTAGTCCACCTTTTAGGTGGCCTACACATGGAATGATCGAAATTTTACTTTTTGGACGGCTCCACGCCATAACTGTTTTTTGTAAGGAGGATTTCCAATGCGATATATTTTATCCGTTCTTTTTCTTCTTTTCGTTGTCGTCACGAGTTGGTCGCAAACTACAAAAGTTGCGGTTCAGCCTGCCGATTCGACCCCGGAAAAATATTCGACGATTGTCGAAGCCGACGGCTATGCGTTTATATCCGAAGATGAACCGCTGAAGAAAATCCGCGAAAAGGCGCTTGCCAATGCCAAACGCGAGGCGCTGGAACGCGGCCAGACCTACATTAAGAGCATCACCCAGGTGGAAAATTATATGCTCACTTACGACCTGATCGAGAGCGGCTCGGAGGGATATGTGACTATCCTGGATGGCAAGGATCACGGAATACAGCCGGACAACCGCTATCGTTACTGGATCAGGGCGGAGATAGAGTATAAAATCGGGCAGCCGGAGATGCCGGAAAAAGCAACAGCTAAAGGCCCGTTGACGGTAGAAGTGACGACCGCCAAGACCAGTTATGCCGGCGGCGAAGAGATGCAGGTGCAGGTAAAAGGCAATAAGGATTTTTATGGTCGTATCGTGTATGTGGATGTATCCGGTAATATTATTCAACTATTGCCCAATCAACACCGCAAGGATCATTTTTTCAAAGGCGGTGTGACCTATCGGATACCCGACAAGGAAAAGGGCGATCGGTTCAGTTTGACGGTGCAGCCGCCGTATGGCGAGGAAAAAATTATCGTCTACGCCAGCAACGTTGATCAGGGTGAAGTGGACATGGACGAAACGGACGACGGTTTGTACGCCTATCGCGGCAGTCTGGGCAATCTCGGCCATAAGACGCGCAGCATTGCCGTTACGCCGGCGCTCGGCAAAGCGCAGGCCGCGGAATTTTTTGAAGCCGTATGCAATGTGGTGACGACCGAAAAGTGATCAGCCGGATCTGTTGTTCCTTTACATCATCATGGAAACAGATGAGAGAAATAGATGGTATTCCTAATTTCTGCGTTTGTCAGACTGCGGCTTTTAGCAGGCTGGCATATCCGAATGAGTATTATTAATTTTTCCCAGTACTATGCCTCTGATAAATCCTATTTGTGTGATTCGTGTGATTGGTGGGCTGATTTATGAGACCAGACTTTTATCGCGCATCAATAATGCCCGCTTGTTGTGATTGTTTTTTAAATTAAGGGGAAAACTGATGAAAAAATACCTCATACTTTGTTGCGCCGTTTTGCTCTGCGAAATGAGCGGCGCCCAGACCCGGCGCTCCGTTACCGTGCAACCCCGCGCTGCAACAGAAGAGGCGCGCTATGCGCTGGTTATCGGCAATTCGGCGTACAGCGAAGCGCCGCTGCGAAATCCTGTGAACGACACCCGCGCCATGGCCGAGCTGTTGCGCAGTCAGAGTTTCACGGTTTTTGCCGGAGAAAATCTCAACAATCGCCAGATGACGGAAAAAATTCTCGACTTTGGCGAGCGACTGCGCAGCGACGCCGTAGCATTATTCTATTATTCCGGCCACGGTGTTCAAATGGACGGCGTGAACTATTTAATTCCCATAAACGCCGACATTCGCAAAGAGCAGGATGTCCGCTTTGAATGCGTTCCGGCCGACCGGGTATTGGCCGAGATGGAGGCCGCAAAAACCAAACTCAACATTGTCATCCTCGATGCCTGCAGGAACAATCCTTTTGAGCGCAGTTTCCGTTCCGCCACACGGGGACTGGCGATGATGAATGCGCCAAAAGGAACGTTCATCGCTTATGCGACAAAGCCGGGCTCTGTGGCGGCCGATGGCGATGGATCCTACGGCCTGTATACCTCGGAACTGATAAAATACATGCGCGAACCGGGATTGAAAATTCAGGATGTTTTTATAAAGGTGTGCAAGGCGGTGAGCGAAAAGTCGAAGGACCGGCAATTGCCGTGGACGCATATGGCGCTCACCGGAGATTTTTATTTCATCCCTCCTTCGCTCCAATCACAGCAGCAGCCCGGGCTCCCACCGCAAACACCAGGCAGCGGGGGGGTAGACCTGAGCGCCTATCGGAGCGAGGCGGAAAAACTGGCCGCCAAACAGCAATGGCAAACCTGGCAGGAGAAAATGAACAGCAGTTATCGTGAGGCGCAGAACCTGGATGCCGACGCCAACCTGACGCCGCAAAAGAAAGCGCAGATGTGGCGGGATTTCAGCAACGGCTACAAAGAGGACAATCCCTATAGCCAGGATGATGAAACCCTGCGCGCCAGGGCCGCCGAACGGTTGCTTCACTGGAATCATTACGCACCGCCAAAGCCCATCACGCCGGCGGTAGATGAGAGCCCGCAGACCGATCGATTTGACATTGGGACCGTAAGGGATATAGACGGCAATGTCTATAAAACGGTTAAAATCGGCAATCAATGGTGGATGGCGGAGAACCTGAAAGTGACGCGATACCGTAACGGCGATGCCATACCCCATGTAACGGATAACAATGCATGGGAAAAACTCACGACCGGCGCTTATTGCAATTATGATAACAATGAAACGCATGTCGCAACGTACGGGCGGCTGTATAACTGGTATGCCGTGAATGATCCGCGTGGTTTGGCGCCCGCCGGCTGGCATGTGCCCAGCTATGCGGAATGGAAGAAATTGGAGATGTTTCTTGGCATGAGCCAATCGGAAGCTGATGAAGAAGGTTGGCGTGGCGCTATAGGGGGCAAGTTGAGAGAAGCCGGCACTGCACATTGGGAAAGAACGAAATACGATGCCACCAATGCCACCAATGCCAGCGGTTTCTCCGGCCTGCCCGGCGGTTGTCGCTACGCCAACTGGGATGCCATGTTCGAAGGATTGGGTGACAGTGGCAATTTTTGGTTGTCTACCGAGTACACCTCCCTCGCTGCTTGGCGCTTGAGCCTCACTAACACTATGCTTGGCGTCTACCACTCTCATAGTTATAAGCTCTATGGGTTTTCGGTTCGCTGCTTGCTGGATTAGTTGTGTCCAGAAGAACATTAGTTGGCGGAGGCACACCGTCTCAAAATCACTAACGTTCGAACTATAGCTAAGATGGTGGACTGCAAAGGATACCAAGCATCAAAAGGAAAGGAACGAGCTGTTACAGACAAACAGAGGTCTCACAACAAACCTGAAGATAGACTGGTATTTTGGCTTCATCAAGTAAATGCGCTGCAAGGATCATACATATCAGGCAGGTTGCCGCGTTCGTCGACATGGTGGGAATAATGATAGAAGGCAAATTTGAACAGTTCAACCGCCGTGTTCGGCAGGAATGCCTAGCCCGAATGCGCGATATTTGTTTTTACGACGAATTACACGAATAACACAAATATGCCTCTGATAAATCCCATTCGTGTGATTCGTGGGGAATTTATGAGATTAGGTTTTAAATCGGGCGTCAGGGACGCCCGCTTGCCGGGGAGGTTTTTTTGAAAAGAATTATGACAGGGCGGACAGGAATGTCCGCCCCCAGATGAGTACGGAAAGCGGGTTTTCCAGCCCGCTCCGGCAAGGCGTCGTCCCTGATAACACGGCAAGGCGTTGTCCCTGACAACGCAGCAAGGCGTCTTCCCTACACCTCAAGACGTTATGCTTAAACGGCAAGGCGTCGTCCCTGACGACGCGAACACACAGTCGTCAGGGAGTCCTGCTTGCCAGGGAGGGTTTTGAGAACAGAATACCGTCAGGGCGGACAGGAATGTCCGCCCTCCGATGAGCACGGAAAGCGGGCTTTCCAGCCCGCTCCGGGCGTCGTCTTAAAACATCATGGCGTTATCCCTAACACTTATTGCACCGTTCACAATAAAAGGAGTCCGTATGGTTTTTATCGACTATGCCATTGTTGTTGTCTATCTGATAGGAATTTTAGCCATCGGCATTTACAGCCAGCGTCGCGCCAGGCAGGGTATCGACGCCTATTTCCTCGGCAACCGCACCCTGCCGTGGTGGGCGTTGGGCGCGTCGGGCATGGCGTCCAATTTGGACGTCAGCGGCACCATGATCAACACCGCATTTATTTTCGCCCTCGGCGCCACCGGATTTTTCATCGAGATTCGCGGCGGCGTCACCCTGATCATGGCTTTTCTGATGATCTTTATGGGCAAATGGAACCGCCGCGCCGAGGTGATGACCCTGGCCGAGTGGATGCATCTGCGTTTCGGCAGCGGCCGCGAAGGCGATGTGGCGCGCGTCATCGCCGCGCTGTCGTCCATCATCATGACCATCGCCATGATCACCTACTTTGCCGTCGGCTCGGGCAAATTCATCGCCGAATTCCTCGGCATACCCGCATTTTTAGGACTGTCGCCCGAATTCTGGGCCGCGACGCTCATGATCGTGCTCGCCATGACCTATACCGTGGCCAGCGGCCTCTACGGCGTGGTCTGGACCGATGTGTTCCAGGGATTCCTGATTTTCGGCGTCATCGTCTACATCTGCTTCCTGGCAGTACATAAATTCATCCTGCCGGACGTGTTTTCCGTCTCCATACCCATGCGCGATGGTACCTTTCAGGCCATTGCCACCACCCGCGAAGCCTGGACCAGCGTGCTGCCGCCCTGGAAACTCGATCTGCCGGCCGATAGTTTTTACTCCATCTATAATCTTTTCGGCATCGCCATTCTCTTTTACCTCTTCAAAGTGACGCTGGAGGGCAGCGGCGGCACCGGCAGTTATATGCTGCAGCGTTATATGGCGGCGCGCAACGATCGCGAGTGCGGCTTGCTGTCGCTTTTCTGGACGTTTTTACTGGCGTTTCGCTGGCCGTTCATCGCCGCCATCGCCATCATGGGCGTCAGCTACGGCGTCACCCATCAAGGCATCAGCGATCCGGAACGGGTATTGCCCATCGTCATCAACGAACTGGTGCCCATGGGCATCAAAGGCCTGTTAGTCGCGGGATTGATGTCGGCTGCCATGTCGACGTTCGATTCCACCGTCAACGCCGGCGCCGCCTACTGGGTCAAGGATATCTATCAGGCTTACCTCAAACCCAAAGCCGATCCCCGTCAGCTCATCCGCCAGAGCCGCGGCGCCTCCATCATCATCGTGCTTATCGGTCTGCTGTTCGCTTTATTTATTAAAAACATCAACGAAATCTGGGGCTGGATCACCATGAGCATCGGCGCCGGCATGCTCATCCCCATGTTAGCGCGCTGGTACTGGTGGCGCATGAATGGTTACGGCTTTGCCTGGGGCATCGTCGCCGGCATGGTCTCTGCAGTCGGACAAAAAGCGCTGTTGCCCGATGTGCCGGAATACGTCGCCTTTATTATCGCCACTGGCTGTTCCTTCATCGGTATGGTGCTCGCCACCCTGCTGACCACGCCGACGCCGAAAAGCGCTCTGGTGAATTTTTACAAGAAAACGCGGCCTTTCGGATTCTGGGGCGCCATCAAGCAGAGTTTGCCTGAAAACGTATCGCAGAAAATTAAAAGCGAGAACCGTCGCGATATCGTCTCGATCTTTTTTGCCGTACCCTGGCAAATCGTGCTTTTTTTAACCATGATGATGATCGTCATGCAGCGCTGGGATAATTTCGGCTGGCTGCTGACGATTCTAATCGCACTTTCGGTCGGTTTGTATTTCAGCTGGTACCGCCACCTGTCCACAGAACTAAAAGTGGATTGACCATGAAACGGCCGGTCGGACATATGCATCGGTGCCTGGCAATCTTGCTGCTCCTTGCCTCAATTCTGCTTCTATACCCGGGCGGATGCAGCAGGCGGGCGGATAGGCGAATCATGGTGTGGCACTCTTTGCGGCCGCTGGAACGGGATATTCTGCGCCGCGCTCTGGCGGAATTCGGCCGTCGCTATGCGGGATGGGAATTTGACGAGCTCTTTTATGCGCCCGAAACCGCCCGCACCAATTACATCATCTCCGCCCTCGGCGGCAGCGGTCCGGAGCTGTTCTGGGGCGCCAACGATAATCTCGGGCCGTTCGTCGAAATGGGCGTCATCCGGCCGCTGGAGAACCTGTATCAGCAGGCCTTTCTCGACAGTTTTCTCACCAAACCGCTGCGGGCCAATACCTGGATGGACGGCCGGCTCTATCAGATCGCCGATCGCGTCGGCAATCATCTCTGCCTGGTCTATAATAAAAAAATGGTGCGCAAACCACCACGAACCATAGATGAACTCGTTCGCTTTGGGAAAAAATTCATGGCGCAACACAGCGGCAAAATTACCACCTATCCGCTGGTGTGGAATTATACCGAGCCGTTTTTCGTCGTGCCGTTCATCGGCGGCTACGGCGGCTGGATCATCGATGAAAACAATCAGCCGACCCTCGATACCGAAGCGGTGGTCAGGGCGAGCCGTTTGATCTGGGAACTGGCCAATGTCCACAGGATCATTCCGCCGGAATGCGATTATGAGATCGCCAACGCCCTGTTCAAGGACGGCTATGCGGCCATGATCATCAACGGCAGCTGGTCGTGGGGCACCTATATCGAGAACGGCATCGACATCGGCATCGCCCGCATCCCCATGATCGATGAGACCGGTCTGTGGCCGACGCCGGCGGTGTCGCCGTTAGGCTATTCCCTCAACGTCAATCTGGCGGGACAAAAATTGCAGATAGCCACAGAATTGCTGCAATACCTGACGTGCTCCGAGGTGCAGCTGCGTTTTGCCGAGGTTTCCGGCGCCATCCCTTCGCGCATCGATGCCTTCAAGAGCCCTGTGGTGACGGAAAATCCCATTATCAGTGCATCGCTCGATCAACTGCTGGTGGGGCGCATCATGCCGCCGGTGACCGAGATGCGCTGGATCTGGGACGCCATGCGGCCGAGCTATCAGGGCATCTTCACCGGCCAGGTGACGCCGCAGCAGGCCGCGGCAGGCATGCAAAAACTTGCATTGAAATTGATCAAAGAAAACCGGGAGTGATATGGCACAAAGCGTTGGAGAGATAAGAACGACCAGGCTGGCCTATATCTATACCCTGCCGGCCTTTATCCTGATGGCGATGATGATCGTCTATCCATTCATCTATAACGTGGCCATATCCTTTTCCAACATGAATCTGACCCATTTCCGCGATTGGCGGATCATCGGACTGAGTAATTATCTCCACGTATTGATGGACCATTCCTTCTGGTATTATCTTCTTAAAACGATTCTATGGACCGGGCTGAACGTATTTTTTCATCTTTTCATCGGCATCTCGCTGGCGCTGGTATTGAATAAAGATATCAAAGGCAAGTCTTTTTTTCGGACGCTGCTGATATTGCCCTGGGCGGTGCCGCAATACATCACCGCCCTCACCTGGCGCGGCATGTTCAATTCCGAATACGGCGCGGTCAATCTGCTGCTGGATCAATGGTTCGGCGCCTCCATCCCCTGGCTCACCACCGAATGGGGCGCGTTCACCGCCTGTCTCATCACCAACATCTGGCTTGGATTTCCTTTCATGATGATCATCGCCCTGGGCGGCTTGCAGTCCATTCCCGATGAGCTGTACGAAGCGGCGGAGATCGACGGCTCCAGCTGGTGGCACAAGCTGCGCCACATCACCATACCCCTGCTGAAACCGGTGATGGTACCGGCCATTACTCTCGGCGTCATCTGGACGTTCAACAATTTCAATGTCGTCTGGCTGGTCAGCAACGGCGGCGAGCCGTCGGATACCACCCATATCCTGGTTTCGTGGATTTACAAAAGCGCCTTCACCTACTTCCGCATGGGTTATGCGGCGGCGTTTTCCATGGTCATATTCGCCATTCTGCTGGCATTCAGCTGGAACTTTATTAAAAAGACGCGGGCGACCGAGGCGGTGTATTAAATGTTTTTTTTTATTTTTCAATAGGATGATTTGGTGATTAACAGGATTAAAAACGCGTTCGAAAATATCGCAGTATGGTTCCTGCCATCGAAATATGCCAATCTGCTGCTTTGTCGCCGCCGGGGGCGCTGGAGTAATTATTTCATCTCGGCCGAGAGCGCCATGGAGGAACAGTGGCGGACGATTATATGGCCCCTCATCAAAGATTTCTCTTTTGATGCTGTATTGGAACTGGCGCCGGGCGCCGGACGCAATACCCGCAAACTGTGCAGCGTAGCGAAACGGGTTCTTGCCGTTGATTTGAATGAGTATGCTTTGCGGCAATGCCGCCGCCAGCTCGGTGATTCGGTTTCGGGATGCAGGATCGAGTATCATCGCAACAACGGCAGGGATTTGCGCATGATCGAAGCCGGCGCCATTTCAGCCGTTTATAGCTGGGATTCTGCGGTTCATTTCGACAAGGAGGTAATGGAACATTATATTGCCGAGTTCGCCAGAGTGCTGCGCCCGGGCGGCAAGGGATTCGTCCACCATGCCAATCTGGGCGACCAGGCGCACAAGAACATCAAACGCAATCCGCATGCGCGCAGCAATATGAGCAAGGAATTGTTCGCGCGCTACTGTCGCGACAACGACCTGGTCGTCATCGATCAGATCGATATGCCGTGGGGGGAGATCGTCGATTGCATAACCCTCTTTGCAAAGCATGGAAAAATAGATGCGTAAACCCCGAGATTTATCCAAAACCGGCAAACTTTTTGCCTATTTATTTTTAATCGTGTTCACCCTATTTGCCGTCTGGCCGGTGCTGCAGGTGGTTTCCATTTCGCTGCGGCCGGGCGACCGCCTGCTGAGCAAATCTCTGGCCATCATCCCGGAAGACGCCACGCTGCAGACCTACGGTCGATTGTTCACCCAGGAACCTTTTTTACGCTGGATGGGTAACAGTGTGGTGGTATCGGCGCTGGTCACCGTCTTTGCCACAGCGTTGGCCGCCACCGCGGGTTATGCCTTTTCGCGCCATAAATTCCGCGGCCGTGATTCAGCCATGGTCGGCCTCATCACCACGCAGATGTTTCCGGTCACCATGCTGCTGCTGCCACTGTTCATCCTTTTGATCAAATTACGATTATACGACAATTACATTGCGCTGATCATCGCCTATTCCGCCACCGCTCTGCCCTTTACCATCTGGCAGATGAAGGGATATTATGATACCATCCCCTACAGCCTGGAAGAAGCCGCCGCCATCGACGGCTGCACGCAGGGTGCGATTTTCTGGCGCATCGTCCTGCCCCTGGCGGCGCCGGCTCTGGTGATCACCGCCCTGTTTTCGTTCATGACCGCCTGGTCGGAGTATCTGGTGGCCGCGGTGCTCATTCAGGATCAGGACCTGTTCACCCTGCCGTTAGGATTAAAGATGTTTCAATCCAACATGGAAGTGGCCTGGGGGCTGTATTCCGCCGGCGCCGTCATCGTCAGCATACCGGTGGTGCTGCTGTTCATGTTCCTCAGCCGCTATTTGATTTCGGGCTTGACGCTGGGGAGTGTGAAGGGCTGAAAATTATCGTTTATTACGAAAGAAAGGCATCACGCTGCGAAAAAATTTAGATGTAATCATAGCCACCTTTTGCATGATAGAGGGAATGTTGTTACACAATGATCGTGTTTTTGATGGGATCGTTGCCAACCTTCCACTCAGTGTATTATCGCCTTAATCTTAGTAAAGCATCTGGAACTTTGAGATAAAAAATATAAACACAGTAGAAGATCAGCACAGTAAACAGGAAGTTTTTTGAATTTTTAAATCAATTTCAGGAAATAACAGCATGCAATTTTGGACACAAAAGTGGACCTTCTGGCGACTGGTGGTGGTCATCGCCGTTCTCGTCATCTTTTTCATCTTTGATGATGTTTTGATGATCTATCTGATGGCGGAACTGGACTTTTTATCCATCCACAGCGGCTGGTACTGGGTGTTTTACTTTGCCGCTCTGATAACCAGCCTGTTATTAGCGCTGGTGGTATTCGAGTCCATGCGGCGCCAGCCCACAACCGGACAGGAGGGCCTGATCGGCGAGACCGGCCGGGTAATGCGTATTACCGACGATGGCTATCAGGTGAAGGTTTTGGGTGAGATATGGCAGGCGGATTGCGAACAGCGGTTAAAGGTGAACGATCCGATCATCGTCAAATCTATGATGGGATTGCGGCTAAAGGTGGAAAGACGATAGATTCGGCCAGCGTACATTCCTGTCCGCTCGGTGAAGAGGCTTGCCTGGCAAATACCGCAGCGGGTTGGAAAACCCGCTGTCCGTCAACAGAATAGGATCACCGCTTGCAAAACCGATTTTATTATTTTTTACTAATTCTTGCCATCCTGTTTTTAGCTTTGGCGGTGCGGGCGCCACAGATTTACGGCGACGCCCCCGGCGGCGACTTGTCGCGCTCGGGCGATTTCCTCG
>JAFGSU010000263.1 GCA_016934435.1 Candidatus Zhuqueibacterota bacterium
ACAACTACCGCCTATTTGGTGGCAGCGACACTTTCCCCTTCCACCAGTTTGCGCGCGACGGCGGATTTGGTGATTTCGATTTTTACGCTATCGGAAACTTTGAGGATGACGATATTATCTTTTTCTCTCAGTCCGACCACGACACCCAGAATACCACCGATGGTGATAACCCGATCGCCCTTTTGCAGGGCATCCAGCATCTTGCGCATTTCTTTCTGTTTCTTCGCCTGCGGCCGAAACATAAGAAAATACATGATGACAAAGATGAGAATGATGGGTAGAAAAAATCCCATGGCGCTGCCTCCACCCTGCTGCTGCCCTGAACCGGCCATGGCTAAAAATTGCATGAGGAATAACACGTGAACCTCCTTTTTTATGACTGACTGATTTACAAAATTAATAATAAAATTACGATATTTATTGGTAATAAGCAATGATTGATTGCGCTATTCTCTGTAATGATTCGCATTATCTTTGCTTTATTGTTTTCAAAGAATATATGGCAGGTGGCGTAGTGAACGATAGACGCCTCCGCCCTTTCGCCGCTTCAAACTCAAGACTCTGAATCGGTGTCTGCATCTTCGTTCTCAGAGTTATTAGCGGCGTAACGGGCTAAAAACTGTTTTTTGAATGAGGAGAATTCATTTTTTAAGATTGCCCGTCGCGCCGCTTCCATTAATCGCAGGTAGAAATGAACGTTGTGGAGGCTGATCAGCCGCAGCGCCAGTATCTCCTGCGCATTGAAAAGGTGTCGCAAATAGGCGCGGGTGAAAGTACGGCAGGTGTAACAATCGCAGCGCTCATCCAGCGGCGAGAAATCCTCCCGGAACCTGGCATTTTTGATGACGATCTGCCCTTTTGTCGTAAACGCCGTGCCGTTCCTGCCGTTGCGGGTGGGCATGATGCAGTCGAACATATCGATCCCGAGCTCGATGCCCCGCAGCAAATCGGACGGTTTGCCCACGCCCATCAGGTAGCGCGGCTTGTTCGGCGGCAGGATTTCGCTGCACACCTGCGTCATTTCGAACATGGCCGATTTGGGTTCGCCCACCGACAGGCCGCCGATGGCATAGCCGGGGAAATCCATCTGCACCAGCGCTTCGGCGCTCTGCCGGCGCAGGTCAGGATAAACGCTGCCCTGGACGATGGCGAACAGCATCTGTGGATAGCCGTGCCGCTCCGGATGATCGAGGAAGGCCTGCAGGCTGCGTTCGGCCCATTGAACAGTCAGTTGATGCGCCTTGCGCGCATATTGCCAATCGCAGGGATAGGGCGCGCATTCATCCAGGACCATCATGATATCGGAGCCGAGGTCGCGCTGGATTTCGACGACTTTTTCCGGCGAGAAAAAATGGCGCGAGCCGTCGATATGCGACTGGAAATGCAAACCTTTTTCGGTTATCTTATTGAGTTCCGACAAACTAAAGACCTGATAGCCGCCGCTGTCGGTGAGAATCGGTCCGTACCAGGCGCTGAATTTTTGCAGGCCGCCGGCTTTGCGGATCAATTCCGCGCCCGGACGCAGATAAAGATGATAGGTGTTATTCAGGATCATGCCGGCGCCGATGTCGCGCAGGTCCTTCGGCGACAGTGTCTTCACCGTCGCCTGGGTGCCCACGGGCATAAAGACCGGCGTGCGCACGGTTCCGTGCGCCGTGTGCAGCAGGCCGGCGCGGGCGCTACTGTTAGTGTCGTGTTTGACGATTTTGAAAAGAGACATGGTATAAATTCATTTCACATTTGGCAACACAATAATAAATTCAGTAAACTCGCCTTCCATGGTTTCAATTTTTATCTGTCCATTATGTCCATGCACAATGATATCGTAGCTGATCGATAGTCCCAAACCGGTTCCCTGTCCGGCAGGTTTTGTTGTAAAAAACGGGGTGAACAATTGCTCCCGAACCGCTGATGGGATACCATCGCCATTATCACGAATATGGATTTCTATTTTGTCGGCATAATTGCGACTTGTGACCGTCAAGAGGGGCGAATACCTGGCATCGCCCCTTATGTTTTTTTTACGATGCGTTTCATAGAATGCGTTGGAAATAATATTAATAAAAACGCGGCTGATATCCTGCGGTACAACGTCCAGTTTTCCGATTGTTGAATCCAAATCAGTCACTATTTTAATATTAAAACTGCTGTCCTGTGCGCGCATGCCGTGATACGCGAGATTGATGTCTTCCTCCAGCATGGCATTGATGTCGGTCGGCTGGCGTTCGCCGGATTTGCCGCGGGAGTGTTGTAACATGCTGCGCACAATACTGTCGGCTCTTTTGCCATGTTCATTGATTTTTTCAGCGTTTTGTCGCAGGGTTTGCAAAATCTCATCGACAGCAGCTTCGTCAATCGGTCGCTTGCGCACTTCCTGGTCCAGCTCAGCAAAGAGCTCTTTTGACAATGCGGCAAAATTGGTGACAAAATTCAATGGATTTTTGATTTCATGAGCGATGCCGGCGGTCAACGCACCCAACGCTGCCAATTTGGATTGCGTGACTAATTTGTCCTGGGTATTTTTCAGATCATTTAATAATTCTTGCACCTGGCGGTAGGCATCGGCGTTTTCCAGGGCGATGGCGCTATAAGTGGCCAGATTACGCAGGATATTCACGTGATAATCTGTATAGGCATTTTTGTTGAAACTTTGCGCTGTTATCACCCCAATGGCTTTTCCCTTGTGCCGCAAAGGAAGATAAAGAATCGATTCCGGATTCTCCCCAGCCATGGTGGATTTCAGCTCCTGAATATATTTGATATAATCTCTGCCATAATCCGT
>JAFGSU010000264.1 GCA_016934435.1 Candidatus Zhuqueibacterota bacterium
ACGCTTTATCTGGCATATCGCGACGATATGGGGACTACCGCCCTTTCTAAAAGCGGCAATATCTCGCGGCCGTTTCAGGATTACGAACGACCGCGGCTCTACAAACAGTCATTAGCGGAAAAGGGAGAAATCTTTTTCACCGTATACCATAACAACGCCTGGTCGCCGGCGAGCAATCTAACGAGCGATCTGGAGGATAATCGATACCCCGAGTTGCCCCGGCGGGTTTTGCCCGGCGAGGTGGATGCCATCTGGATGCGGGAGTTGAGCAGCGCCGCTTATCAATTGCGGCATCTGCACTTAAACACCGCTGCCCCGGCTTATACGACGCCATTGCAAATCAGCGCCGTGTATCCGGCGGCCGGCGCCCAGGATGTGCCATATTTCAGGCAAGCCTTCCAGGTCCGGGTCGATTTTGATCAGCGCGTCGCCGTCGATTCGCTCGTCCCGGCCCATGTGATCGTTACCAGCGCCGCCCGGGGCGCCATCGACGGCCTGATAACCTATGATCCGGCCGGTCGCCGCATGACCTTTGTGCCCGATGCCGCCCTGTCGCCGGAAGATCAGATCACCGTGACGCTGCAGGGGACTATCACCAACGAGTCGGGCATCGGCCTGGATGGCAATGCCAACGGCAGCGCCGAGGGATCGCCGGCGGATGACTTTACCTGGACTTTTCGCACTCAGGAACCCGACAATGTCGCGCCCCTTTTCACCATCGGCGTGCTGCAGAATCCGGTGTTGACGCGCTATATGGATATTTTTGCCATCCCGTCCGAGATGCTCTCGGTCACGCCGACCATGACCATCGGCGGAGAAGCGGTGACAGTACAGTTAGTGCCGGGTCAGACGATCCTCTATAAAGGCGATTACAGATTAAATGAGAGCGGCACAATCAATATTCAGGTGAATGGTGTTGATCTGGCCGGAAATCCCGGCAACGGCATGAAAGATTTTTCGGCTCAGTTGATGATGGCGGAAGGCGGCGGCTGGATGACTTCTGCGGACCATCAGCTTCAGCTACAGGTGGAGCCGGGCGCGCTGCCGAACGACGGCTACCTGACCATCGTCAAAAAGCAAGCGTCTGATATCGATGCTCGGGCAGCGGAGGCGGATTATTATCAGATCGGTCCTGCTTCGATTCAGCTGCTTCGATCGGCGCAAATATCGTTCACAGGGATTTCCGGAAGCGAAAAACAGTATTACATAGAGCAACAACAGGCGGATGGCCGATGGCTGCGGCTGGACTGTGATCAAAACGGTTCGGGGATCGTGGCGTATACTACGACGTTAGGCAATTTTCGTTTGAACAGTGAAACGCGCGTCGTTCCGCAGGCGTTTGCCCTGCGGCAGAATTATCCCAATCCGTTTCAACTGCAGGTGGAGCAGACGATGGTAGCGTTTGAACTGCCGCGCCAGGAAAGAGTCGAATTGGTCATCTATAATTTGTTGGGTGAACGCGTTCGCACCCTGATAAACTCGCCCATGAATGCCGGCATCCATACTATCCTTTGGGATGGAAGAGATGATGGGCGCAACTATGTTGCCAGCGGCGTTTATTTCTATCGGTTCAAGGCCGGCCGGATTACTTTCACACGCAAAATGCTGCTGCTGCAGTAGGCCGAAGGTGCGCCCGTAACGCCATGCCGGTTTTGAAAATGCAGATTGAAGCGATGATTCCAGAGTTACACATCAGCGGCCGTTGCGCGGCTGCAATAAGCGAAATGATCGCTCGTAACGCCGAGGCGATTTTGAAAACGCAGATAGAAGCAATGACTCTAAAATTACATCTCCACGGACTCTGCGGTATATAAAGCGCAGAAAGAAGGGAAGATTCTAACGTTACACCTCCGCGCGCCCGGCGGTCAAAAAAATAAAACAGGCTCAACGTTCAATCCCGAATAAAGCTGTTATTCATTACGGATGAGAATATTTACCCACTGTTTGATAGGGACAAGTTATGAAAAAATCCATGATGGTTCTGATGATTCGTTTGTCGACGATAAGTTTGGCGCTCCTGTGCCAGCTCATTATATTTTGCGATGGTGACAAGGGGACATCGCCGGAGCCGGAAGCCGCGCCGCAGATAACCCAGGATCCGGCCGTGAGCAATATCCAGTCCAATTCGGCAACGATTACCTGGTTGACGGATGTCGAATCGACCACCACCGTGCGCTATGGCTTTGTGAGCGGACAGCTCATTTTTCGCGATAGTTCCGCGGCACGGGTGACGACGCATACGCGTAATATCACCGGATTGCGTTCCAACAGCGATTATTACTTTCGTGTCAGTTCCACCACTTCCGGTGGTATGGCTATGTCCGATGAACTCACATTTAGAACAGGCCTGGGTGTCACCGATCTCGGTCCCGCGGCCTGGGCTGAATATAAAGCCGGAAATTATTGGCAGGCCATCGATCTTTTTAAACAGCTCTTGCAGCTGGTGCCGACGTCCTTTGAGGCGTGCAACGGGCTGGGCTGGTGTTATGCGACCGGTACGGTGGATTCTTTGCAGGCTGCTCTGGACTATTTCCGCAGCGCCATCGGGTTGAACGCCTATTTGCCCGACGCCTACGCGGGCAGGGGATTCGTCCATCTCGCTTTGAACTATTACGCTTTTGCTATTGATGATCTCAACAGAGTGCTCGCCGAGCGTCCCAATTATGTATTTGCCCACAACAGTGAAATCGACGTCAAAGATATCAGACTGGGTCTGGCCGAGGCCTATTTCTATACGCAGAATTTTACCTCGGCACAGGCACAGGTAAATATCCTGGCGCCCGGAAACGGCCTCGATGCTAATGATCCGGCCACCTGGGTGGTGGATGGCGTGATCTATGCGAGCTATGCCGAAGCGTTGCTGGTATGGATTGAAAAATTAAAAACTGTGACGGCTTGAGGGGGAGCGGCGCAGGAGATGATAGGAATTAGTTCTTGTTTGCACTTTCACAAAGTTTTAGATTATTTTAACTCGTCAGGTAATCGAGGCCGTGCAAAAAAAATAGCTTTTCAACAATCTTTTCAGGTGGGGTTCACTTGAGTACAGATTACCGTTTTCGTTGATACATGCATAGAAAAGATTATCAATCTATAATACTTGAATTTTAAAAAATGTCCTCGACAACGCCTCAACCGCTCGGGAAACGGAACCCGGAGCCTTTTTGCCGCGCATAAGCAGAAGACATTAAAACAACCTCTCCGCCCTCGCCGGTTTAAGAATTGATCAGGCAAAACTCCGATCCTTTGCGTGGCGTGTCATCCGTTCGACTCGCTATTTACAAGAATAATTTGCTTTACACCCGCCACAAATAACTGGCCTTGAAGAAGAAACTGCGTTTCATCTCGTGGAAGCGTCCGCGCTGGTTCACCCATTCATTCTCCCGCCAATCATTTTGCTGATAAAGCGAACCATACCCTAAATGCAGCACCGTACCCGGAATGAATGTGAAAGAAGCGAGAAAATCGGTAAAAGCTTTTTTCTCATGGCTGTCGTATTGCACAATGCCGCGCAGGAAAAAATACCTGTTGAACTGATAGGTGGTGCGGCTGTTGATGATATTGACGCTGTACAGTCGGCCCTCACCCTCGGGATTATTCATGTGGCTGTGATAAAATTCAAAGCCCTGATTGAATTTGGTGCCCGGCTGAATGGTGACCTCAAGATTCAGGTGAAAATCTCGCCCCATGCAGGGCGTATCGGAATAATAGACGCCGCGGCCGCCGGAGATGCGGGTAAACAGGAACAGCCACTTGAAGGCCTGGATGTTGACCATGAATCGATGCCAGTATTGATGGAAATTCTCTCCCTGCCAGTATTCATTCAGGCGCACATGGTCTATGCGAATCTGGCCCTGACGGCTGGTGAAAACCCGCAGCGCCGCCACCAGCAGCTGGTCGTCCTTGCCGGTATTCAGATCGCGTAAATAGTAAGCGAATACAAAGGGATTGACGCGCTGGAAAAAGTTCCAGCCTCTGGCGGTCGGATAGAACGCGGGTCCCAAGTATAATTGCGCTTTACGCATGGCGCTGCGAAAATAAAAGGCGGTCTCCATATTGAACTGCGGCTGAAACTCCTCCAGGCTCATCCAGATGCCCATGGGTTTGGAGAAATGCATGTAATTAAAAACCGTGGCGCTGCCCCGGGTTTTCTCACCACTCTCGGGATTGCGCGAATAAGACTGATAATGCGTCAGGGTGAGGGTGTGTCCGGTTATGGGCCGGTAATTCAAATCCGCCGCAATAACACGGTTGTAGCCCGATCCCAGCTCGCGGTCGCTGTAGAGCATGCCGATGTAACTCTCGTTTTTAAAGGAATATTTTGTCCGACCAATGGCGAAATAGGCTTTATGGCGCCCGAGGTTGGCGTCGTCGACGTATTCGGTAAAGGCATCCTCGGCCGCTAAAACGGCATAGCTGGCCCGACCGCTGCTGCCGGTCAGGCTGCCGCCCCAGTCGGGATCGACGATCCTGCGCGTGTGCATGGCGGTCAGCATGTTATTATCATTGTTGGTGCCAGCTAAATTGAACAAACTGCCGGCTTCCATGAAAAACGGCCGCTTTTCACTGAAGAAGAGAGGATAGCGCTGATTCACCTGCACCTGAAAGGCGTCGCTCTCCACCTGACTGAAATCGGGATTGTAGGTAGCTTCCACGTTCAACATCGAGGTGATCGCATACTTGACACCAACGCCCACCTCCGCATCGGATGCATAACCGCTCCACCGGGAGGGCGTGCTGCGGTCGTTTATGCTGCTGACGGTTAAGCTGGGCAGAAATTGCAAATTGTTGGGTGCGCTGAGATCGGTATAGCGTACCGGCAGCCTCGTGGTGAAGGAAGACTGGCCCGGTTTGATTTCCGGATAAGAGCCGCTCAAACCCAGACGGCTGATCTTGCGCCAGAACAGCAATCCCATCGTCACTTCGTCGCCGCTCTGGTATTGAATGCTCTTGAGCGGAACCGAGATTTCCACCTGATAGCCGTGTTCGGTTTTTACACCGGCGCTGTGCCACACCCAATCGGGCGCCGTGTCTTCATTGTTCGGCGTGGATAAAATATCGGCCTGAATGCCGTTAGGATTGACGAAAATATCATAGGCGCTCTGTTTGTTGCCGATGGCGTCGAGAGAAAAACCGACCCAATCGTCGGAAAAAATCCTGTCGCGCTGCGCAATCGAGGTTTTGATTTTATCCGGCTCATCATCCAGACAGTTAAAGGCAAAGTAGAGATGATCGACATCATAGGCCAGATACACCAGCGTTTTTTGCGGCAACGTGTCGCCATAAGTGGGATTATAGGTCAGGAAGCTCGTATCGAGTTTGGCATATTTCCACGCTTCATCATCGAGGATGCCGTCGATCTGCGGTGGCGTTGCGGCGCGAAAGGGCTGAAAGACGGCCTCGTCGGTGTACATGGTGGCAAAGGCATGGGTAATAATAACAAAAGAGAAGATGATTATCAGCGTCGAGATTTCTTGTTTTTGAGAATATTTCATATTCGTCTCCGTTTGCGTTCAACAATGGCTGCGATCAATTCGAATGGTAAGAGCAGCAGGATCAAATAGCCTGCACTCCAATATCATGTCGTTTTAATGGTCAGGTATTGGTTTCATATTCATTATTATTTCATATACGAAATCAATTGCGGCGAGGTTACAGGGTATCTGAAAAAATATGAACAGAGTTAATATAGATGAGGATTTTACAATAAATAGAGGTGGCCAATGCGGGCTTTCACCTGCGGCGGTGGGGTTGCCGGTATCGTTTATTGATTTAATAAATACGAATTGTTAGAGAGCAACTTTTGTAAGGTTGCATGAGGCTGGCCAAATAGTATGTCATTAATTTTTGCGAAAGCTTGTCTGCAACGATAATCCCCCATTGAAAAAGGTGGACTTGTCCTTTTCTCAAACGGTGGTTAACTAAAAAGAAAAAGAACGAGATAATTTCAACCCGAACAGGTTACATCTTGGCCTTATTTTATCAATACCACTTTTTTACTGACCGAATGTCCTTCCTCCGAGCTCAGGCGACACACATACACGCCGCTGGCCGAACTCGTCGCCCGCCATGTAACCGTGTGCGTTCCGGCCGAATAATATCCGGATGCAACCGTCACGATTTTTCTTCCCGCCAGATCGTAAATCTCCACAGCGATGCGACTCTTTTCTGATAAATGGAAGGCAATATGAGTAGTAGCATTAAAAGGATTGGGATAATTCTGCAGCAGCTCGAATTGCATCGGTTTTTCGTCTATGACGGCAACGGCCGACACGCCCCTGGCCAGGGTCTTTTTCACCACCTCGAGGCATTTCGTGCCATAGCCCTCATAATAGGTGCCATTGGTATAGAGGTTGCCGCCCGGACTGATGTCGGTGTTTGTGGCGGCGGCCGGGTTCAGCGGCTCGATCTGGGTATCCTCGTGCCATTCATTCCAGCTGGTGATCATGATCCATTTCAAGTCCGGTTCCACAAACGGCCGGCTGCAGCCGATGTATTCTTCGAACATACTGGTCTGCGAGGCGCCTGGTGTGGCGCGCCGCGGCACCAACAGTGAGTTATTCGGGCTGGTCTGGCCGCTCTTGCGGTTGTTGAATCCCGGCACCGATAGCGGCACAAATTTTTTACCGCGGGCATGAGCCGCCGTCTCCCATGTGTCATAGATGGCGCTCAATGATGCAAAAAAGTCGGAATCGACGGCATAGCTCAGATTATTGGGCAGCATATTATATGCCGTCACGGCATCGAGGAAATTCATATGGTCGCTGGGCGCGCCGGCGTTCATTTCATCGCCGACGAGATAGAGATCGTATCCCATATTCTTCAGAGATTGGCGGATGCCGGCAAAGGCATTGATGTAATTGCCCTGATATTGCCCGCTCACATAAATATAAACAACGGGCGCGCCGTTGATTTTGAAATAGTTGGGATGACTGAAATAGGTCTGCGCCAAATATTGATAATCGGCCAACAGCTTTGCTTCCTTGGTGGCATCGATCACCCAGGGCGCATTGCCGAGGATGAAAGATTCATAAAAGATGGCGAATTTGACGTCATCTTCCCCGAGATCCGATTTGATGTAATCGCGGATGGTGACGTTTTCGTTGCTGTTCTTCCCCCACCAGCTGCACACCCACAGGTCGATGCCGTACTCTTTACACCAGTCTAAATGCTGCTGGATGACGGCCTGATCGCGACAGTCATAATGGCCTAGAACCGGCGACTGGCGCGGCTGCAGATAATCGCGCAAATACTGTCCCGGCCAGTTGTGTCCCCAGGTGTTGCTGTACCAGGGGTAATAGTAGACGCCGGTTAAATAGTCGTCATAGACCGGCGCCGCCTTGCCCACTACTTCCGGGCTGGATTGACTCATCTGGCCTTTATCGTTCACCGCGATGAGGCGATAGTACCGCTTGTCGCCATTCACCACGGTAGCGTCGCTGTAAAAATTGATGGTTTTCGGAACAGTGATCAGGGGGTCGCCATCGATTGGGATCGTGAGGGGACTGCCGGCGGCATAGATATTATAGTGGTCTATGTCCGCTTCCGGGTTGAACTGCCATTTCAGCAGAACCTGATTATCCAACCCGATGGCGCGAAATCCGACCGGTGTGCTGGGAGGGATGAAACCGACCGGTGCGTCGGACGGCGCCGTATGCGCGCCGCCGTGTAAAATGGCGTGGTTCTGATGGGCGCTCTTGTCGA
>JAFGSU010000265.1 GCA_016934435.1 Candidatus Zhuqueibacterota bacterium
GCCGTCGCCGTTTTCATCGACAAAGCCGTTATTGCCGGCGCCTTTGCCCTGACCGGTGCCCGGTTTTTGGTAATCCGGGTCCTGACCGTTGGGGATGCCGTCGCCGTCGGCGTCCGGGGCGTAGTCGTTATAGCCGTCGCCGTTTTCATCGACGAAATGGCTGCCGTGTTGAGTCTGTGCCGGATCGGTTGTTTGCGCCGAAACAACGACGAATAGCAGCAACAGAGCTGCAAAGAACGAGTGGAGCATTAATTTGGTGTTCATCGGAACCTCCTTGTTGTGTTTTTTTATTGTGACTGAATTTGTTTTCACTTTCACTACCGGCTTAAGCAAAGGGTGTGCCAAACATTTACATGTATATCTAAGTAATTGATAATAAATAGAATAAAATATTGCAGCGATGACGAGGATGAATGGAATATTCGACCATTTGGTCGAATGGTTCGACGAAATGGGCGGGGGAATGTTAAATGTCAATAGTGGATGTAGATTATTCAATGTTGATGTCGGATGATCGCTGATAATGGACAATTGAAAACGGACGTGTTATCACTACGATGAGCGGAGGTAACGCTGATACCAAGGGTAGGCTTTCAACGGAAAGAAATCCATGTTTTATTTTCTTGGTAAGTATATTCGTATCTTTTTTGTAGGATTGATTCGTCGATACCTTCTTTAAAAGTACATGGGGGAGATTATTTCGTTCCTATAAAGGACACGATACAACGATGTCATCGCGAGTTGGGAATGGTAAAATGCCATTATTCACATAAAGACATAAAAAAAGAATGTCATTGCGAACGGAGGAACAGGTCATAAAAAAGGGCAGCAGCCGCCATGGAGTGAAGCAATCTCCGCTATGTCATTAGAAGCGGAGCGCAAGTATTTGTTCTTACCAAAAATATGCCATGGAGCGCGGCGATCTCCCCTTAAAGAACACATCCCCGGCTCATCTCCTTTCAGCGGGGATTGCTTCATCCGCCTGCGGCGGATTTGCAATGACATGCTTTTCTGTGTCCTTGCAAGAATAAGGCATTTTTACTCAAGACGGAGATCACACCCATGTTCAGGTTTTTAGTTTCTTCACCCTCTTTTCGATTTTTTTCAATATCTTTTCATACGACGGTGGCGGGCCGGTCCATACCTGCTTGCCGTCGATGAACAGGCCGTCGGCGATGCCCCACTGATCCAAAACGGCGCGATCCAGGGTGTCGATCTGCTCGAAATAGACCCTGTCGCCGAAGGTCTGTGAGGCCCGTTTGGCTCGCTCGAACACCATGTTCTGCGCCTGGCACCAGCCGCTGATAAAGGCGGTGACGCGCACTTTACCGGGTATGCGCACCGGGTCCTGCGTCTTTTTCATCCAGGCGGGCGGCTGTGCATCCGGGCAGAACGGTTTCCACAGCAACTGCGCGATGCCGTCGCGCTCCACTTTTTCGAATCCCTGTTTCTTGAACCAGGAGGCTTTCATCCAGAACGGCAGCCACAGCCCCCAGGCGGCCATGCCTTTAGCGCCGCGCATGCGGGCGTCCGCTTCCGCCGCCCGCAGCAGCGCCGTGCCCATGCCGCGCTTTTGCCGGTTGCCCACACCCTGCTTATGGCCGTGCACCCAGATGCAGTGGATGAAATAGAGGTCCTGACCCTTGACGATGGAATGCTCTATCGGCAGATATTGGATCATGCCGCAGGCAAGGCCGTCCTCTATCGCTAACTTGACGCGCAGGCCTTTGTCCTGCATGTGTCGATACCAGCGCTGTTTGTGATCGCCGGTCTCCAGCATGTCGTTCGACCAGTCCTCCAGGCAGCAAAAATAACTATTCAGATGGCTTTCATCGAGATCAATAATCTGCATGACGGCCTCATTTTTTAATCATGTTCCTGTGAATCAGCAGATCGCCCATTTTCCTATCATAAGTATCGAACAGGATGTTTTTATCCGATTCCCTGATTTTGATATAAATGCGATCGTCTACTAACTTTTGCTTCTCTTTGCCGGCATCCATCTCTTTCAGCCAACCAAGCAAATGTTCCATTGTCACGACAGGCGTTTTTGCTTTCGCATCATAGTCGGCCACGGCTTCCACGGCGCAGGCCTCCAGCATTTTCGGCCAAAGTTTTTGCATCAGCGCCGTATGGCCGTACAGGTCGACGCTGTTGAATTCGCCGTTGACGGCAAAGGCGAATCCGAGGACGTTATGGTTTTTGTCGATGATGCCGAGCAGGTGATCGACATAAGCCCTTGTCTTTTTTTCAATTTCCTTATTTTCCAGGGTCAACTGCAGGCTGGATTCGGAATCTTCGCTGCGCACCGATTGACCGATCCGACTGCCGAGCTTGTCCTGTATATACGACACTTCCTGCCAGACCTCGGCCTGCGATTTTTTCGCTTTCGCTGCCAGGCGCAGGTTTTTGGAAGCAAGCTGTTTGCCGGAGGAGTGAAAAGAATGCAGAGACTCAGCGCCGCGTCGCGACCAGCGGCCGTGCTCGACGCAAAAAGCGGCGATGGGGATTTTGCCGGAATGCGCCGCCACGATGATGTCATCGGCTAACACCCGATCCTGTTTACCGCCTTTGACGATGTCGCCGGCCTGGATGAACACCGGCTGATCGGATACATTCTCCATCGATAATTCGTTTACATCTTCCGTTTCATGGATGATGATTTTCTGCTGCTCCAAGGCCTCATCCAGAGTCAGGATATCAGGGTAGTTGACCATATTGGCGCCGTGAAAAAGAAAAATGGTCAGGTTTTGGTGTTCGTAGGGGCCGGAAAGGGTATAGCTTTTGTACGAGCTTTCTTTGTTCCCGTTGCAGCAAATCAGAGTCGAGAATCCCGCAACGGCAAGAAACACATGAATAAGCGTTTCCATAGGGCACCTCAAAATTGGAGGGTTATATCTGTTAATTAAATATTCCACCCGGCCGATTTGTTCCAGCGAAATGAACTTATTTTCTCATTCGTTAGGATAATTCCCCGCCCAACTAGGCGCGTGATTCGGCCTGAAGAAAAAAATAAAAAACCCCGGCTCTAAAAAAACCGGGGTTTTTGCATGAATATGAATAGTGGTTTAATACTTACATCACGCCCTCGCGGCTGAATTGATCCGTCAGTTTACGAACCGCCGGAATATAATCCCGCGTCTCGGCCACCAGGGTGCTGTCGTTGCGGTTGGAGGCCAGCCACAGCTCCGCCCGTTTGGGGCCGGCGTTATAGGCCGCCAGGCCGCCGTCTTCCTGATACATATCCACCAGTTCACTCATGTAACGACACCCCAGACGGATGTTGATGATCGGATCGTACAGAACCTTTTCAGCGTTGGTCCATTCGATGCCTTCCTGTACGGCCAAAAACGCACCCGTTGCCGGCATGATCTGCATCAAACCCATGGCGCCAACCGGCGAAGTGATGGTCGGATTCCAGGTCTTGGCGCTTTCGTGCGTGATGGTGGCGCAGATAAAATCCGCATTCAAATTGGGGTACTTGCGCGTCATCAAATAGACCTCATTGGCGATCCGGTCTTTATCTTCTTCCGACATGGTTTTATTGTAACGCGAGATGATAGAGCTGATCTTGTTTACATTGACTCTGCGTTCCGCGTCAATGGCAGTGAGCATCTGATGCTCCTGTATGAGGGCGGACAGCCTATCGGACCTGTCCGGCTGCTCGGAGGTCAATAGATCATTGGATAAAAATCTGCTGCCCTGGAAAATGATAAAGGCCAGCAAAAAGACGACGCCCATGATCTTTTTGATCTCGCTTTTTCGTGGTTGCATAGCGCCCTCCTCCAATCGCTGACGATTGTGAGAAGTTAAATAACTCTTATTGATATTAGCCACCTTGCCTTTTAGATGCTGCTTATCCAGTATTTTTGCTAATGGTTTCTTCATGACTCCTTCTACTTGTTATGATCACGACTATTTATTGCTTGTTACTTTTGCCTGTGTGTTGACGGCCAAACTCCGACACCGGTTCGTTACCTGTGATTTATTGGTACATATCTCCTCAAACAAACGTTTTCCCTGACCAGCAGGGATTTATTAGAGAAACAACAACTTTTACTAAAAAATTTCCTATTTGTTCCTGTCTCTGATTATGCATAGTGCAATTTACGTGCCAAAAACAATATTCTTTATAAAATATTAAGAAAAACATCGTTTAATTTAATGATTATATTGCAAATAATCAATCATTATTTCGCCCCTCCGCTGAATCCTGGCGGTTTTACTACTGTGTATTGCGGCGGCGAGTGCCCCGGGAATTGGCTTAGCTTGAGCCAAAAAGGTGTCCAGGTGTCCGGCAGCACGGTTTGGGGGATAGAAATGAGGCCCTGTGTAACGGATTTTTGAGGCGATTTTGTCAAAAAAATGATAAATTGGTTATAATATCATAAAAATCAATAAGAAAGGTGTTAAAAATATGTGCTCCGTGTCACATCTTATGGACACTTTTTTAAGGGATAAATTCATGATTTTAAATGTATTGTATCAGGATGGAACAAAACATAGATAAACATTAAAATTTTCCGCTTAATACTTGACAAAATGTGAAAACTTGCGTATAATATCTTTCGCAAGGACCTACCTATAACAAGGGAGCTTTCATGGTTACCAATAAACGACTCCGGCAGTGGGTACAAGAAATGGCCGATCTCTGTCAACCGGAAAGCGTACACTGGTGTGACGGGTCTCAGGCCGAATACGATCAGTTCTGTCAGACTTGTGTTACTACTGGCACTTTTGTAAGACTCAATCCTGAACTTAAACCCAACAGTTATTTATGCCGCTCCGATCCAGCCGATGTGGCTCGGGTTGAAAACCGCACTTTTATATGTTCCCGAAACAAAGACGATGCCGGTCCCACCAATAACTGGCAGGACCCCGATGAAATGAAAGACACGCTGCGCAAATTTTACCGCGGCTGCATGAAGGGGCGCACGATGTATGTGATTCCCTACAGCATGGGGCCGCTGGGATCGGACATCGCCAGGATCGGCGTCGAGATCACCGATTCGCTCTACGTGGTGACGAACATGCGCATCATGACCCGCATGGGCCAAAAAGTATTGGATGTGCTCGGTGATGGGCCCTTTATCCCCTGTTTGCATTCGGTGGGCAGGCCGTTGACGGGGGACGTCAAGGATGTCCCGTGGCCGTGCGATGCCGAAAACAAATTTATCGTCCATTTCCCGGAAGAAAAAATGGTGTGGTCGTATGGCAGCGGCTATGGCGGCAATGCCTTGCTGGGCAAAAAGTGTTTTTCATTGCGCATTGCCTCGGTGATGGCGCGCGAGCAGGGGTGGCTGGCGGAGCACATGCTGATTCTCGGCATCACCAATCCAAAGGGCGAAAAAAAATATATTGCCGCCGCATTTCCCAGCGCCTGCGGTAAAACCAACCTTGCCATGCTCATACCTACTCTTCCGGGCTGGCGGGTAGAAACCGTGGGCGACGATATCGCCTGGATGAAGTTCGGCGCCGACGGCCGGCTCTATGCTATCAATCCGGAATATGGCTTTTTCGGCGTGGCGCCCGGCACCTCCATGGAATCCAATCGCAATGCCATGCTGACCATGACAAAAAATAGTATTTTCACCAACGTGGCCCTGACGCCGGATGGCGACGTCTGGTGGGAGCAGATGACGCCGGACAAACCGCCCAGGCTCAGCAGCTGGCTGGGGCATCCCTGGACGCCGGAGAGCGATGAATTGAGTTCGCATCCCAATGCGCGCTTTACCGCTCCTGCCGGGCAATGTCCCGTCATCGATCCGGCCTGGGAAGACCCGCAGGGCGTGCCCATTTCCGCCATCCTGTTCGGCGGTCGCCGACCCTCAACCGTCCCGCTGGTGCATCAGGCTTTTAACTGGCAACACGGCACCTTTCTGGGTTCAGTCGTTTCCTCGGAAAAGACCGCCGCCGCAGAAGGCAGCGTCGGTTCCGTGCGGCGCGATCCTTTTGCCATGTTGCCGTTTTGCGGATATCATATGGGCGACTATTTTGCCCACTGGTTGAAGATCGGCAAAAAGGCGGATGCGGAAAAATTGCCGAAAATATTCTATGTCAACTGGTTCCGCAAGACGCCGGAAGGCCGCTGGCTGTGGCCGGGATACGGCGAGAACTGCCGCGTACTCAAATGGATTTTTGAACGCTGCGACGGCGTCGAAAACGCCGTGCCGACTTCCATCGGCTATGTGCCCGCAGCCGGCGCCATCGATACCTCCGGTCTAAAAATAACCAACGATGATATGAGAGAATTGCTGCGCGTCGAACCACACGATTGGATGGTCGAGGTCGCGGGCATTCGGGATCATTTCATGCAGTTCGGCGACCGTTTGCCACCGGCTTTATGGGAAGAACTGGAGGCATTGGACCGAAGATTGCGCAAAGCTTTGTATTAATCATGGATCGATGTCTAAAATCCTCTACAGAGCCTGTTAAAAAATTATCAGATTCAAACAGATCATATAAATAGTATTTCTAACTTACAGGAGCGACTTATGCGAGAAATTTCAGCAAAAACCATCAGCGAAAACGTGGCCAAGATGTGCATCGATTCCAATTATTATCTTGGCCAGGATGTGATCGATGCCCTCGAGGCCGGATTGAAAAACGAAGAATCCCCGACCGGGCGTTCCATTCTGGAGCAAATTCTCGAAAACGCCAAGATCGCCA
>JAFGSU010000266.1 GCA_016934435.1 Candidatus Zhuqueibacterota bacterium
AACAGAGCTTTGGTGGGAATGCAGCCCCAATTCAGGCATATGCCGCCAAGCTCCGCTTTTTCGATAACCGCCGTTTTCATACCTAATTGTGCGGCGCGGATGGCCGCCACATAACCACCGGGTCCGGACCCAATCACTGCAAGATCGTACTTATCAGCCATGACGCTGCTCCCTGTTGAGTTATAATTTCTTGATCATGCCTTTTTTATTTCCTGCGCCAGCCGTGCGCCAAATTCATAACATTTTTGTATTTCCTCGGCGCTGGGAACCAGAACCGCCTGAATGCCCTCGACGGGCACTTTGAATTTCAGAGCGGAAAGACGCTGGTCCAGAAACGGAACCGCTTCACCACTCCAACCCATGGAACCAAAGCTGGCGGCTATCTTGCCCTTGACGTCGATCGTGGCCAATCGGCTCAGCAGGTTCCAAATCGGCTGTACGGCATCGTTATTGATGGTGGGACTGCCAACGGCGATGGCATCGGCGCTTTCAATATCGTCGAGCAAATCCTCCGGATCGGTCTCTACCATATCGAAGGTCTGTACCGCCAGTCCGGCCGATTTTGCGCCGCGCTCAATTTCATGCGCCATTTTTTCCGTATTGCCGTGTGCACTGGCGTAGGCAATCATCAATTTTTTCGGATTATTTTCCGGTAAAGGCGCCGACCACTGTTCGTAAGCCTTGATGTATTTATTGATATTCTGACGCAGGATGGGTCCATGACTCGGCGCGACGACCGAGAAGGATTTATCATCGATTTTTTTCAAGGCATTTCGGACGTGTTTTTTGAACGGGCGCATGATGACCTGAAAATAGTATTTAAAGTCGGGCCACATATCGCGTGTGATGAGATCGTCAAACATATGACTGTCACAAAAATGCATCGCCAGGAAATCACAGGAAAAAAGGATTTTGTCATCCTGAAGATAACTCATCATGGTATCCGGCCAATGCAAAAACGGCGCGGTGATAAATTCGATTTTTTTCCGCCCCAGATCAAGTACCTGGCCGTTTTCCACCGTCAGAATCTCCACTTCACGGTTGATGATGTTATTGACAAACTTGACAGCGGGCTTTGAACAGACTACTTTCGCCCCGGGTGCGGCCTCGAGTAAGGCAGCTAAACTACCGGAATGGTCCATCTCGTTATGCTGAACGATGATATAGGCGATCTCCGATAGATTCACCAGCTCTGAGATACGCTGCAGGTACTGTTCGGTATATTTTTCCTTTACCGTATCGATTATGGCAACGCTCTGATCTTTTATGAGATAGCTGTTGTAGGTAGTGCCGTTTTTGGTATGCATGAGGATATCGAAATTCCTCAAATCCGGGTGTAGTGCCCCGATCCAGTATACATCAGAGGTTATTTGTACGGGTTTCATGGATCACCACTCCTTTACTTTAACACCGGTACCCTCACTGACAATGTATGTATTTATGACACCGTTAATCTTTTTCAACTTTAATACGATAGCCGCGAATGATCACCTCTTCCGCCCTGCAGCTGCTTTCACTTGCGCTCTCGGGCCGTTGGTTTACGTTGTGCTCAAAACACTGTGTGAGAGCCTCTTCAGCTGAATGAGCAATACGCAAGTCCCAACAGGAAGTTGCACCGAGGTGGTAGACCTTGTATAATTTCAATTCCTTCATGTTACACCTCTTTTATTTTGCACCCGTCTTTTTTTTATAATCGTCTATGGCCGCTTGAAGTGCATCCTCTGCCAGCACGGAGCAGTGCATCTTGACTCTCGGCAAACCGCCCAGGGCCTCGGCTACGGTTTTATTGGAAATCTTTAGAGCTTCTTCCAAACTTTTTCCTTTGACCATTTCCGTGACCATGGAACTGGTGGCAATGGCAGCGCCACAACCGAAGGTTTTGAACTTGACATCAACGATAATATCGTTTTCTACTCTGATGGTCAGTTTCATGACATCCCCGCAGGCGGGATTACCAACAACCCCCTCCCCGTTGGCATTCTCCACCACACCGACATTACGGGGATTTTCATAATGTTCCATTACTTTTTTGGTATAGTCTTGCCAAACATCCATAGGAACCTCATTTATTCATGTATATCGTGATCATGATCTTTCCAGCTTAACTGTTCGATATCAACCCCGGCCTTTGCCAGATCATAGAGTGGCGACATCTCGCGCAGCCGTGGAACATGTTTTCGCAGGAGATCCAGTACTATATCTATCTGTTCTGCCGTATTGCTTTTTCCCAGACCGAATCGAATGGAACAATGCGCCAGGAAATCGGGTACGCCGATGGCTCTGAGGACGTACGAAGATTGCAATGAAGTCGACGTGCAGGCGGACCCTGAAGAGAGGGCGACGTCGCGGCAGGCCAGCATCAACGACTCGCCTTCAACATAGGCAAAGCTAAAATTCAGATTATTAGGCAGACGTTTTTCCGGATGCCCATTTAACTGCACATGCTCGATTTGCGATTCGATGCCCTGGCGCAGCTTCTGGCGCAATTGTAAGAGTCGGGCATTTTCTTTCTCACGATCTCGTTCACATATTTCAGCAGCTTTAGCCAGTCCGACGATAGCCGGTACATTTAAAGTGCCGGACCGCATGCCGCGTTCATGCCCGCCGCCATGAATCAGAGGGGCCAGGCGCAGGTCTTTTCGCACATACAGGGCGCCGATGCCTTTGGGTCCATAAAACTTGTGCCCGGAAATGGACAGCATGTCGATCTTATCGCGCTGTACATTGATATCCAGTTTGCCGAGCGCTTGCACAGCGTCGGAATGAAAAGGGATGCCGTGTTCGTGGGCGATTGCGCCGATTTCGGCTATGGGTTGCATTGTGCCGATCTCGCTATTTGCCGCTTGCACCGAAATAAGCGCGGTGTTTTTTTTGATCTGTCGACGCAAATCATCCAAATCGATGATGCCATGGCTGTCGATTTTAACATAACTAATCTCATATCCCTGCTTTTGTAAATATTTTGCAGTGTCGAGTATGGCCTTATGTTCGATGGCCAGTGTGATGATGTGATTTTTTTCATCGGGACTACGATAGGCAATACCCTTGAGGGCGAGATTATCGGATTCAGTTGCACCACTGGTAAAGATGATTTCATCAGAGTCGGCAGCGCCGAGCCAATCGGCTAACTGCTGACGAGCCGTTTCGACTGCCTGACGCGCTTCTCTGCCAAAATCATGCGTCGTGCTGGAAGGATTACCAAATGCGGTTTTCAGATAAGGCATCATGGCGGACAGGACCTCGGGATCAAGAGGTGTGGTAGCGTGATGATCCATATAAATTGGTTTCATAAGGCATCCAATAATTATAATCTTAAAAGTAATCGTACTGTTTTCGGCTTCACAGCTTAAACGGTTGTTTCTCCGGCTAACATATTAACCGTTCGCTTCGCTGGTCTACACGAAATTATCTTTTTACTGTAACAAATAATCCCAACCAAATAATCCATACCTTTTAAAGATAGAGAAACATAATCATAGGGTTAGGCCATATCTGAATGTAAGATACTAAAATTTACGATGGTAATCAAGATTAATGATTGACTGCGTTATAACAATGCGGAGGAACCATCGGGCCATACCGGGTAAAAAGTGATATAATAAAAAAAGGCTCATAAAATCGTCTGTTCATGCACATCGATTTTACGAGCCTTTGGTTGATTTTAATTAACACAGACGATGGAAAGAGTCTTCACCACGAAGTCGCGCGATCCTTGTCGGTTGCGGCCATTTCGCGATACACGTTGTTATCATCGTTCATTTCGGGTTGATCCAGCGTGAGTGGTTCGATGAAAGAAGACTCTAAAATGGCAATATGTTGTTCCTCTTCCAGCGCCATTTCGCGAAAGAACTGTCGCAGTTCACTTTCAAACATGCGCCTTGATATGGTCAGGTAGAAATTCTTGAGTTCATTGGCATTTTTTTTCGCTTGCCGCACAGCCTCATTGGGATCCGTGCCGCATGGTTGCAGCGTGCCCAATTTATGCCGTTTTCCGAGCTTGAGATATAAAATCTTTTTGCCGGAAGTACGACTGTACATGCGAATCAATTTTAAACGATGTTTTTCCTCTTTTTCCGCCAATCCCTCCAATATGGTCACAGCATCATCGTTTTTAACCAATTTCGCCACCTGCTCATAATAGGCTTTCATATCCATTTCACATTGTATGGCCATCTTGAGTGCATCCATCGTATCCAGAGACGTAAGATTTAGCATTTTTTATACCTCCATTAATCATATTTTTCAAGAACGTATAATTTACAACATTTTTATCAATTTTCCAATCAAATTTTACATTATTTGCAATGAATTCAGTAATATTATATAAGGGGACTCTGTTTTCGTTGGGTTTTTCTGTTCTTATCTTATCCTGTTGCATTGAAAAATAGTAATATTAAAATAATCTTCATCACTTATAAAATAAAAACGCCGATAAAGATACTTTGTTCCCAAAGGTACAGACTTTGGTCATCAAACTGTGACATATATTACACAAATAATCTGTTCGGGAGATAGGGATTGCGACTCAATCCATCCTGGAATGCGATCGGCAGGATAAATAAAAAAGCCGGCTGATTTCCAGCCGGCGAATGATGGTTTGCGACTATTTGTTTTTGTAGATGGCGGGATTAAACCGGGGATCATTGTACATTTTAAATTGCCGATACACTTTATGCCGTTTTTTAACCTGACGCAAATCCAGAAAAAGTTTATCCAGCGCTTTTGCCAGATCGTCGCGTTGTTCGCGAAGAATATTAGCGCGCAGGGTGCACAATTCGTTCAGCTCTTTACTCAAGTCGGAACGCTCGATTTGTTCATCCATATGATAAATTTTAAGACTGAGAATAGAGAGTCGATCGATGATACTACCCGGGGTTTCTGAATTGAACTCGACTTCCTCTTCCGGCTCGATACCTGCCGTATGGAGTACATTATCGATCCAGATATCAAGCTTTTCAATGCCATCACTGCGCTGTTGATTATGCCGATCGATAGCGTGTTTGGCATCGGCGATGTGCTTATCCGGCACATCGGTTCGTCGCGCCTCATCCTCATGATGCCATAAGGAATAGTTATGGAAATGAATCCACTGCGTCATGCCTTTGGGAGTCAGAGGATCTTCCGGGGGAATCGGGCCGGTTTCATGCCAGAGTGAAGTGAGATCAGAATACCACTCAATCAGGTTATTTCCTGATAAAGGGGCGAGAATTGTGGTGAGTGAAGTCAAGTCAACCTCTTATAAAATAATGCTCTCTTTTCGGCATTGCCGAATAAACACTCTATCTGTAGTGCTTTCTAGAATCTTCAATTACTTTTTCAATACCGAAAGTATCGAAAGATTTAATCTGATAAGTTAAAAAAGAGAATAGAAAAACGCAAGTGTTTTTCATAGCTGTACATTTTTGTGTATTCTGGTATTGTGCA
>JAFGSU010000267.1 GCA_016934435.1 Candidatus Zhuqueibacterota bacterium
AAAAGAATGTCATTGCGAGCGGAGGAACGGAGTGTAACTTGTTATCAAGACTGCATTGGAGCGAAGCAATCTCCGCCATAAGATGACCATCTCTGTCCAATGCCCTTTCAGCGGAGATTGCTTCGCTCCACGGCGGATGCCGACCTTTTTCGTGTCTGTGTTCTGCGCTCGCAATGACAGTTGTGGTTGTCATTGCGAGTGGAGGAACGGAGTGTAACTTGTTATCAAGACTGCGCTGGAGCGAAGCAATCTCCGCCATGTGCAGAAAGACTGTATCTTATTCATCCTAATCGCGCGAGGAGAATATGCCGGAAACAACCCGTGAAGGAATAAACGAAAAACTGATTCGCTTCAAAGAGAAACTCGGCTATGCGGCCGGAGACACGGCTTCCTGTCTCTACTATCAAACTTTTGCCATGTTTCTGATGATCTTTTACACCGACACCTTCGGCATCACACCGGCTGCCGTCGGTACCATGCTGCTGGTCACCAGAATCTGGGATACCTTCAACGATCCGCTCATGGGAATGATCGCGGACCGAACCAACAGCCGTTTCGGCAAATTTCGTCCCTGGCTGTTATGGATGGCTGTGCCCTTTGCGGTATCGGGCATCCTGGTTTTCACCACGCCAAACCTGAGTTACACCGGCAAATTGATTTACGCTTACATCACCTATTCGCTGGCGACCATGGTCTATACGGCCGTCAACATTCCCTACGGCGCGCTGTTGGGGGTGATGACGCCGCACTCGGACGAACGGACGAAGCTATCGTCCTACCGATTCATCGGCGCCTATATCGGCAATCTGATCGTACAGGGCACGCTGTTGCATCTGGTGGCGTTTTTGGGCAAGGGCAACAGCCAGCGCGGCTATCAGCTGGCCATCACTCTCTACGCCGTACTCGCCGCTGCTCTGTGGATTTTTGTTTTCAGCCAGTGCAAGGAGCGCGTGGCGCCGCTAAAGGGAGAGCAATCAAAAATCAGGCGCGACCTGGCCGACCTGATGCAGAACCGTCCCTGGCTGGTGCTGTGTTTGATGGGTATTCTCAGTCTGATCTGGATATCCATTCGCAACGCATCGATGTTATACTATTTTAAATATTACGTCGGCGTCGAGGAGAAAGCCGCCGCCTTTATGGTGGTGGGGACGGTTTTCACCATCGTCGGCGTGATGACCACGCCTTATATCACCAGGATACTGGGCGGCAAAAAAAAGAGTTTTATTATTCTGAACGCGATCAATATCGTAGCCATGGCGCTATTCTATCTGGCCGGGCCGACGGATATCGTTTACATGTATGCCTGTCATATTGTCGGTTCCTTCATCATGGGACCGATTTTCCCGATGATCTGGGCCATGTACGCCGATACCGCCGATTATGGCGAATGGCGATTCGGCCGTCGCGCCACCGGATTGGTATTTTCAGCGGCTACGTTCTCGCAAAAGTTAGGCTGGACCGTAGGCGGCTCCGTCGCCGCATTTATCCTGGCCTGGTTCGGCTATCAGGCCAATGTGCCGCAGACACCGGAAACGCTGCAGGGCATACGCATGATGATGAGTCTGCTGCCCGCTGCCCTGGCCGTTCTGGTCATCCTGGCAGCCCTGCTGTATAATCTGGACGCCAAATTGCAGAGACAGATCGAGAAGGAGCTGATCGAACGCAAAGAGAGGGCGGCCGCAGAATGACGCCATTTTATTAACCACCGATTTCTAAGATGAAAGCAGATGGCAAATCATGAAATCTGAGATAAAAATCGTCGGCAACGCATTGCCACATATCCCCTGGGAGAACAAACCCACCGGTTATCCTTATGTAATGTGGCGCTGCAGCAAGAATCCGATCATCGGCTGGAATCCCATCCCGTGCGCGGCGCGCATTTTTAACAGCGCCGTACTGCCCTATGAGGATGCCTTCATCGGCGTATTCCGCGCCGATTACCGCAACGGCCGGCCGCAGCTGCACCTCGGCAGGAGCCGGGACGGTATTAAGTGGCAAATCGAACATGAAAAGATGGCCTGGCAAAACGAATCGGGGCAACCGGTCGGCAACAGTTATGCCTACGATCCAAGATTAGTTCGGATAGAGGAAGACTTTTATATCACCTGGTGCGACGATTTTCCCGGCGCTTCCATCGGCATGGGGCGGACGTGCGATTTTAAACAATTCATTAAAATGGAAAATCCGCTCATGCCGTTCAACCGCAACGGCGTCCTGTTCCCGCGCAAAATAAACGGCCTGTATGTATTGTTGAGTCGGCCCAGCGACAGCGCCCACACCCCGTTCGGCGATATTGTGCTTTCGTACAGTCCGGATTTGACCTATTGGGGGAAACATCGGCTGGTGATGACCCGCGGCGGTCAGGGCTGGTGGCAGGGTCTGAAAATCGGCGCCGGACCGACGCCCATCGAAACCACCGCCGGATGGCTGCTCTTTTACCACGGCGTCTCTTTCACCTGCAACGGCTACGTCTACAGCTTTGGCGCCGCGCTGCTCGATCTGGACGCGCCGCACAAAGTGCTGTACCGCACGCGCGACTATCTGCTGACGCCGGAAAAAGAGTATGAAGTCAGTGGTTTTGTGCCCAACGTCTGTTTCCCATGCGCGGCTCTGTGCGATGCCGCCGGCGGCAGAATCGCCGTTTACTATGGCGCCGCCGATACCTACACCGCCGTCGCCTTCTGTCAATTAGATGAGTTACTCGCCTACATGAAGGCAAATTCCGAGGTGTTTTAGCAGGATGCGGAGATGAAGAAAAAGATTTACATGCTGATTTGTACTGTGCTCATTCCTTTCTCTGTCGTTGCCGGTACACCACAATCGGTTTTGAAAAATTTTGTCACCGTGTCCGACGACCGGCTCATGGACGGCGAGAATGAATTTCGGTTCATTTCCTTCAATGTGCCGAATTTGCATTATATTGAAGATTTCATGAAATTTGAAGATACCAATCCTTGGCGGTTGCCGGATGCCTTTGAGCTGCGCGATGCCATGAAAACGGTCAAACATATGGGGGGTACGGCCGTCCGCACCTATGTCCTCAGCGTGCGGCGGCAGGATGATGCGCCGGAATTTCCGCGCCACGTCCTCGGTCCCGGGCAATTTAACGAGAAGGCTTTCCGCAGCCTGGATCAGATGCTTGCCATCGCCAATGAAACCGGTGTACGCGTCATCATCCCGTTCGTCGATAACTGGAAGTGGATGGGCGGCCGCGCCGAATATGCCGGCTTTCGCGGTAAACAGTCCGATGAATTCTATAGCGACGCTCAAGTCATCGCCGATTTCAAACAGACCATCGCTTTTGTCGTCAATCGCGTTAACACGGTTTCCGGCATCCGCTATCGCGACGACAGGGCCATCCTCGCCTGGGAGACGGGCAACGAACTCACCCAGTGCCCGATAGCGTGGATTCAGGATATCATGGCTTATATCAAGCAGCTGGACCCCCATCATCTGGTACTGGATGGTGTCGCTGCCAATGTGGTGCGCGATGAGACCGTGGCCAACCCGCTGGCCGACCTGGTCACCACGCACCACTATGAGCGCAATCCGCGCGATTTGATCGAGCACATCCGCATCAGCGCCGAAAAAACAAAAGGCAAAAAGCCGTATCTGGTCGGCGAATTCGGTTTCATCAGCACGTCCGGTATCGCCGGAGTGCTCGATATCGTCGAGCGCACGCCGCATATCTGCGGCGCTTTGCTGTGGAGTCTACGCTTTCACGCCCGCGACGGCGGTTTTTACTGGCATTCGGAACCAGGTCTCGGCAAATATTTTTACAAGGCTTATCATGTCCCGGGCTTTTATTCAGGCGAGACCTATGACGAACGTAACGTGCTGCGGTTGATGCGACGGCGCGCGTTTGCCATCCGCAACCTGACGGAGCCGCCACCGCCCGTTCCCGAACCGCCGCGGTTTTTACCGTGCGACGATGTCGCGGAACTCAGGTGGCAGGGTTCGGTATTTGCCGCCGGTTATGATCTCGAACGCGCCGAATCGCCTGCCGGGCCCTGGCGGATTATCGCCCGCGATCTTTCCGACGCCAACACCGCGCATCGACCGCTCTATAATGATCTTGATACTGATATCGGCCAAACGTACTATTATCGCGTCAGCGCCGGGAACAGCAGCGGTATCTCGGCGCCATCCAATATGATCGGTCCAATTCGGGTGTGTCATCACACATTAGTGGATGAGTTTTTCAATTACGGTGTTTTATTCAGCAAAAACGACGGCGTCACCATTCAAACCGATCTGGCGCGCGCGTTCAAAGAAGATGCGCATCGCTTGAAAGGCGAAAAGGATGGTGAGGTCGTGTATTACACGCTCATGAATATGAAAAGCGCTGCCATCTATTTTTTCAGCAAACGGGAACAGGGAGTACTCGAGGTGACCGTCTCCTCCAACGGCCATGATTACCAGCCGCTGTCCATGACCCTGAAAACGTTTTATATCGGTGAGGCGGACTATAATTATTTAAGGCCGATCAAGTTGACGGCTCTATCCATGCCGGACGGAATCAGATATCTTAAAATAGGCTTCCTGCATGAAGCACAGATAACCCGGGTGGAGATTCCTTATGGACCATAGCCACTTGCATCGTTTTCAACAGCGCGTGTCGCATGAATTGCTGGCCAATATTCTTCCGTTCTGGCAGCAATACGCCGTGGATTGCGACGGCGAGGGATTTTACGCCCGCATTTCCAACGATCTGAAGGTCAAGGAACGCTCACCCAGAGGCCTGATCCTGAATACGCGTATCCTGTGGACCTTCAGCGCCGCCTACCGACAATTCCAGAAAGAGGAGTACCTTGAAATCGCCGATCGCGCTTTTCGTGTCATTCAGAAATACTTTTGGGATGCTGCATACGGCGGCATGTACTGGCTGCTGGATGCGGAACATCACCCACTGGACGTGAGTAAGAAAATATATGGACAGGCGTTCTCCATTTACAGTCTGGTGGAATACTATGCCGCTGCGCGGGATAAGGCGGCTTTACAGCGGGCGCAGGAATTGTATCATCTCATCGAAGAAAACAATTTCGATGCGGCTCATGACGGCTACTTTGAGACCTCCAATCGCGATTGGACCCCGGCCGATGACCTGCGACTCAGCGAGATCGATCTTAATGAAAAAAAATCGATGAACACCCATCTGCACATGCTGGAGGCTTATACGCATCTCTATCGTTTCTGGCCCTCTCCTCAGTTGAAACAGCAGTTGCGCAGGTTGATCGATTGTTTTCTCGATCACATTGTCGATTCCGAGGGCCGCCACTTTCAGTTGTTCTTTGACGAACAGTGGCAGGTCAAGTCCGGCAGCGTTTCTTTCGGACACGACATCGAGGGCAGCTGGCTGCTGCAGGAAGCCGCGCAGGTTTATGGTGATCATGAATTAGCAAAAAAGGTTCCACCAATTTCGTTGCGTATGGCTGAAGCCGTTCTCACCGAGGCGGTATCGAAAGCCGGCGGTATTTTTTACGAGCGGGATGAAGGTGGCCGGCTGGATGAAGAGATGCACTGGTGGCCGCAGGCCGAGGCCGTGGTCGGATTTCTCAATGCCTTTCAACGCAGCAACGATGGACGCTTCTGGGATGCCGCCTGCAACGTCTGGCGTTTTTGTGAGAATTATCTCGTCGACCGCCGGCACGGCGAATGGTTTTACAAAGTCGGGATTGACCTGAAACCGGATTTGACCATGTTCAAGGTTTCGGAATGGAAGTGTCCCTATCACAGCGGCCGCGCCTGTCTGGAAGTAATCAAGCGCATCGACGAGATAATAACCATTGGAAAAAAATAGGGATTCAAATGGTAAATAATGAATCGTTTACAAGCCGGTTCCAAACCCTGACCAGGCGACATGAGGCGGTGATAACGCGCAAAAATTCAGAGCTTTATTCCGACAACGGCATCTATCATCGCTATAAATATCCGGCGCTGACTGCCGAACATGCGCCGCTGATCTGGCGCTATGATCTCAATCCGCAAACCAATCCGTTATTATTGGAACGCATGGGGATCAATGCTGTTTTCAATCCAGGCGCCATCTATCTGAATGACATGATCTATCTGGTTGCGCGGGTGGAAGGATGGGATCGCAAGTCGTTTCTTGCCGTGGCCGAGAGTCCCACCGGCATCGATCAGTTTCGTTTCTGGGATTATCCGATAGAAATGCCCGAAACCGGGGATCCGGACGTCAATGTATATGATATCCGCCTGACCCGGCATGAGGACGGCTGGATATACGGCGTCTTCTGCACCGAGCGCAAAGATGCCAATGCGCCAGCCGGGGATACCTCGGCGGCTGTGGCGCAGGCGGGCATCGCGCGCACCA
>JAFGSU010000268.1 GCA_016934435.1 Candidatus Zhuqueibacterota bacterium
CGGTGCGCAGCGCCGCTTCCATGACGCCACCGGTATTACCAAAAATGACCGCCGCGCCGGTGGATATGCCCAGCGGAACGTCGTACTCCTCTTCCGGCAGATTTTTGAAATCAATACCGATCTGTTTCATCATGGTGGCACATTCGCGCGTGGTCAGAACTGCGTCCACATCGCGAAAGCCGCTGCTGTTCATCTCGGCGCGGTCGCTTTCATATTTCTTGGCAGTACAGGGCATCACCGACACAACATAGATATGACGCGGATCGATGCCGGCTTTTTCCGCATAGTAGGTTTTTGCCAGAGCGCCGAACATCTGCTGCGGCGATTTACAGGAAGAAACATGCGGCAGCAGTTGCGGATAAAAATGCTCGATAAAGTTGATCCACCCCGGACTGCAAGAAGTCAACATGGGCAGTTTGCCGCCGTTTTTGATACGATCGATCAGCTCATGGCCTTCTTCCACGATGGTCAGGTCGGCGGTAAAATCGGTATCGAAAACCTTATCAAATCCCATCCGCCGTAAACCCGCTACCATTTTATCGGTGACCAGCGATCCTGCCGGTAGGCCGAATTCTTCGCCAATAGAAGCGCGCACAGCCGGCGCTGTCTGCACCACCACGTGCAGGTTGGGATCGTCCAGGGCGTCCCATACGCGCTGAATGTGACTGTTTTCATAAAGCGCGCCCACAGGACAGCGATCGATGCACTGACCGCAAGCCACACACGCAATGTCACTCAGTCCTTTAGCAAACGGCGTATCGACCCAGACGTCATAGCCACGGCCTTCGATCCCCAGAGCGCTGACGCTTTGTACCATCGTACACGTTTGCACGCATCGACGGCAGAGGATACATTTGGATGGATCGCGGATAATGGCGGCGCTGGAAGTATCCAGCGAGCCTTTGCGTTCGTGATATTCAAAACTGATTTCGCGCACGCCCAGTTGATCGGCAACGGTACGAAGTTCGCAGTTGCCGTTGCGCACGCATTCGGTGCAGCGCATGGGATGTCGCGAGAGCAAAAGCTCCATGGCCATCTTGCGCGAATCGCGGACCACCTTGGAGTTGGTGATTATTTCCATGCCTTCCTGTACCTTCCAGGAGCAGGCTGTTCGAAGCAGACGATCGCCTTTTATTTCAACGACGCACAGACGGCAGGCTGAAACAGGCGGCAAATCCGGATGGTAGCACAAACGCGGAATGTTCACATGAACCTTTTCCGCCGCTTGCAAAACCGTATAATCCGCCGGCACCTTAACCGGGCGTCCATCTATTTTGATATTGACTTGTTTCAAAGCAACTTCCTCCATCAATTTCATATCGAAATGAATGTAATCAATCTAATCCTGTCTCTTTTACAACGAGTATTTACCATCAGCCGTATGATTTATACGGGATCCGATCAGGCGGCAGCGGTATCATCAGACGCCTGCATCTTGCATCTGCCGGCACGGCAAACGCCCTGGGTATGCTGGATGAATTCGTCTCGGAAATATCGCAGGCAGCCCAGAATCGGAATAGGGGCGGCTTGCCCCAATCCGCAGAACGCACCGCGCATCATGGTACTGGCAAGATTTTCCATCAATGCGATATCGCCGGCTACGCCTTTTCCGGTTGTCAGTCGCTGCAGCAATTCCAATAATCGTCCATTGCCTTCGCGGCACATGGTGCAAAGCCCGCAGGATTCATGGACGAAAAACTCGACGAAATTTTGTACTAAATCGACGACGCACTGGCGATCGTCCACGACCAGCAGGGCGCCCGATCCCATGCCGGCGCCTGCAGCGCGCAGGCTATCGACGGCCAGGGGCAAATCCAGATGTTCGCTGGTGAGGATACCGCCGGTGGTGCCGCCCAGTTGCGCCAGCAGAAAGCCCTTGCCGCCCGGAATACCATGCCCGATGTCGTAGACGATTTCGCGCAGGGTGATGCCCATCGGCACCTCAATTAATCCGGGATTATTAATATTGCCCACCAGGGTAAAGACCTTGGTACCCGGACTATTCTGCGTGCCAAGTCCGCGAAACCAGGAGGCGCCCTTTAGGATGATCTGGGCGATATTGGCCAGGGTTTCCACATTATTGACGATGGTGGGTTTGCCCCAGAGGCCGACCGAAGGTGGGAACGGCGGTTTGTTGCGCGGTTCGCCGCGTTTACCCTCAATCGACTCGATCAGCGCCGTCTCTTCGCCGCATATATAAGCGCCTGCGCCTTCTCGAATCTCAATATCAAAATTGAACTTGCTGCCGAATATCTTCTTCCCCAGCAATCCATTCTTTCGGGCCTGATCAATCGCCATCTGCATATGCTGGATGGACATGCGATATTCACCGCGAATATAAACATATCCCTGTTGCGCACCCACTGCGTAGCCGGCCAGAGCCATACCCTCGATAATCGAGTGCGGATCACCTTCTAAAATGAGACGGTCCTTAAAAGTACCCGGCTCGCCTTCATCGGCATTGCAGATGATAAATTTTTCATCCGATTTTTCCCGGGCGGCAAATCCCCATTTGACGCCGGTGGGGAAAAAAGCGCCGCCGCGTCCCTGAAGACCGGACTTTTTTACTTCTTCCATCACCTGTTCGGGCGTCATTTCCGTCAACGCACGCCCCAACGCCTCATATCCGTCTTCAGCGATATATTCTTCAATGCTTTCCGGATCAATACTACCGGCATTTTTCAGTACCACGCGCACCTGTTTGCCAATGCGCGGTGTTTTCTCATCAACCCGAACTTCCTGGGCAGGGATGTCGCGATAGTGCAGCCGTTCGACTATTCTGCCTTTCATAATATGCTCGGAAATAATTTCGGCCACATCCTCCACTTTAACGCCCGCATAGTATACCGCGTCGGGGAAAATGACCATCACAACACCTTTGCCATAAATTCCCAGCGTACCCGTTTCTACGACTCTGACTTCCTGCGCCAATCCCGCGAGCGTTAAATCCTGAACCAGCGCGTCTTTGACAGCGCGTGCTCCTTGCGCAATAGTGTGAGAATCCATTGCAATTAATATATGAAATCTATGCATGAACCGACCCTTTCATTTTATAATCTTTCAGAATAGCCACAGCCTTCTCCGGTGTGAGATTGCCGTATATTTCCTCATTAACCATCAGGACCGGCGCCACCGCACAAACACCCAGACAACTGGTATATTCCAGCGTAAATTCGCCATCTGCAGTGGTCTCCCCCACTTCGATGCCGAGATACGTCTTGATCTTATCGAGTACTTCGTTTGACCCGTTCACATGACAGGGAGCGTTGTTGCAACAACGAATAATATGTTTGCCCTTCGACTTGACAGTAAACAGACTGTAAAATGTGGCGACGCCATAAATTTCACTTAACGGAATCCGCGTGGTCTTGGCCACCTGCGTCAGAACCTCTTCCGACAGATGACCGAATTCATTCTGTACATCTTTTAAAATGTATATCAAGGGGGTTCTCATATTTTCATAACTTTTGACGATTGTGTCTACTTTATTAAGATTCGGCATGACTCCTCCATATATTGAAGACGAAAAAAAAATAGTAAACCAGATACATCACATCATGTTTGCATGAATACATGATCACTGACGATACGATCGCCGGCAATATGATCCACGACGATCCGACGCGCGATTTCAGGGGTAACTTTGCCGTAGGTTATAGTCTCTTTGTCGGCCTGTGCCACCTGAACGAGGGGTTCCTGGTCACAATAGCCCAGACATCCGGTTTGCGTCACTATGGTATCAGCGATGTTGCGCTTGTTGATCTCGTCGAGTATTGCCGACATCACCGCACGTGCCCCGGCGGCGATACCGCATGTGCCCATCGCAACGACGACGCGATATTTTGCCGATTGCTCGCGAGCAGCCATCTCTTTCCTCGCCTTTTCTTTGATGGCGCGGAGATCCGATAAGGTTTTCACTTCAGCTTTCCTCCAATTATGATTGGTGATTCATATACTTACGATCCTGCCTCAATTTGCAGGAGTTGTTGTTTTATCATTTCTTTCGCTGGGCCAATGAGTTGATACGGCGTGCAATTCCTTTCGGCCATACGAGCTTGAAACCAGATGGAATCGAAGGTAAAATGGCCCGCATCGGTGCTGTGCCGATAAAGAAAATGGATATCGGGCGCGCCGACAATCAGGTTGACGACGGTTTCAGCCATATCCCCAAGCGGGGGACGATTCCAATGGTCATGCTGCATGGTGACACAAATTTCGCTGCCCTTCCCGATTGCTGACGTTATGGTCAGATTGCCGTTGCAGGCTTCGGCCAGCTGTTTCAGCAAAGGCAATCCCATACCCACTTTGCGCGTCCGACGTGTGGTCACAAAGGGATCGGTGACGGTTTTTACCATTTCTTCCGACATGCCGCGACCGTCGTCACGAATCCGGATGCGAAAATAATTATGCTTTATCGATTCCTCTATGAACACAATGATTCGGGTCGCAGCGGCTTCGATGGAATTGGTGACCACATCCAGTATATGTAAAGATAACTCACGCATATAAAAATGACGAACCCATCAGGTCCCATTTTATCAAAGCTGTTCAGAGAAATCAGGGATTTCAGCGTATGTCCGCGATGGCGGCCATCTCCGCCGGCAGACGAATACTGGTTTCCCTGCCGTTTTGTTGCGATAATGATAGAAAGAGTTCCGAAAATGTCGGCGCTTTTAGATAAAAATAACTCACCGCCGTACCGATCTGATCCAGGTCATGGGCATCGGATGCTGTGACCACGCGCCATCGATTATTCTGGCCGTAAAGCTCCTGTGCCCTTAAACGATCGATGTGCCTGGACACTTCGATCACATTAAATGGTAAATCCTGCGGCAGCATTCCGAGGACGCTCAGCATCCCGTTGGCGCGCCGTTCGATATGGGCGGGGTAAATGAGTCCACCTAATTTAACCATCTGATCCGCCACCTGCTTGTAGGATTTCTTGATGGGCAACGCTAAAAGGTGTTCATCCTCGCCGAGGATATTTTCAAATTGATCGCAAATGATCTGTGGTCCAAGCATGGATGGATCATAGTGTCCGTCCTGTAAATAGCAGTAGACAAAATCGTGAAACGCCATAACGATCTCTATGTCCGGGAAAAGGCAAACCATATGGATACCTTCCCGGCTGTTGACTTCCATACCGGGTATAACCGTGAGTTTGGTATCCCGGGCGGCGTTGTGCACGGCAAGGGTATTGGCAGCTGAATTATGATCGGTGATGGCGATTATATCCAGCTGTTTTTGTAATGCCTTTTTTACGATATCTTGCGGCCCCATGCTCAGATCGGCACAGGCCGACAGCACTGTATGTAAATGCAAGTCAGCTCGAAACCAGCGCATGAGCCGATCGCTCCACAGACAAACACAGGAATAAATTCATAATATAAAAGCGCGGACCTGGTAATTTACAGTTTTTCAATCAAATGTTTTACCAGGCCGGCCATATCCTCCTTATCACTACCTTCAATCAAAATAGTATCATTGGATTCCAACTCATTTAGCAACCATTGTTGTGCTTTTGCCATGCTGGAAAATTCTTGCACGTTCTTTTTTTCTCCTGAATAGGCCTTGATCGCTTTTGCGGTAAATTGTACTTTTTTACCGATCAGCAGGATGAGATCAATGGGCATAGCCGCCAGATAGTGTCCCATCATCTCATGCATGGTTTTAGATTGCTTGCCCAACTCCGCCATGTCGCCCATGATCAGGACCAATCGTTTGCTATAATCCCGGAATGCAAGCAGAGACTTTGTCGATTTCATCAAAGATTGCGGTGTTGCATCATACGTATCATCAAGAATGTGGATATCTCTTTTGCAGTTGATCAATACGCCCCGACCTTCC
>JAFGSU010000269.1 GCA_016934435.1 Candidatus Zhuqueibacterota bacterium
AATCCCTATCCTGATAAATCCATGACAAGAAAATTCGCCGGCGCGGAATTCGCCGCCGTCAATCTCGAATGCGCCCGCGAAGCCATGACGCTATTGAAAAACGATAAAAATCTCCTGCCCCTGCCGAAAAGCGTCAGCGTATTGCTCACCGGCCCCAACGCCGACCGGCGTTCAGCCATGAACGGCGGCTGGAGCATCATCTGGCAGGGCAATCGCGAAGACCTCTATCCGACCGACAAACCGACCGTACTCGGCGCGCTGCAAGAAACACTCGGCGAAGAGCATGTGACGTTTGTACCGGGCAGCACGGTTGATAAAGAGATTGATATTGCAGCTGCGGTGGAGGCTGCCAGGGATGTGGATGTCATCATCGCCTGCCTGGGTGAGGATGCCTACTGCGAGACACCCGGCAATATCAACGACCTCACCCTGCCGGAAGCCCAGCTGCGACTGGTGCAGGCGCTGCAGGAAACCGGCAAACCGGTGGCGCTGGTGCTGATCGAGGGACGACCGCGAGTGGTCAGGGAAATCGTCGGCGGCTCGCAGGCCATCCTCATGGCCTACCTGCCGGGACTGGAAGGCGGGCGCGCCATCGTTGATGTGCTGTTCGGCGATTATAATCCGTGCGGCAAACTGCCGATCACCTATCCGCAATATCCGAACGATCTGACCCTGTATGACCATACCTATGCCGAAAACTGCAATTCTCACTGCCGGTATCATCCGCAGTGGCCGTTCGGCTACGGATTGAGCTATACGACGTTCGAATACTCGGATTTGCAATTGGACCGCAGGAGCATCGAAAAAGGGGATGAATTGAAGGTGAGCGTGACCGTGACCAACAGCGGCACCGTGGCCGGCAAAGAGACTGTCCAGCTGTACGTCGGCGATGTGGTGGCATCGTTGACGCCGCCGGTGAAACGGTTGAAGCGATTCGATAAAATTCTTCTGCAATCGGGCGAAGCGAAAACCGTTACTTTTACGCTCACAACCGACGATCTGGCGTTCTTCAACTGGGACAACAAACCGGTGGTGGAACCGGGAGATTTCATCGTAACGGTGGGTTCGCTGCGGCAGACATTTAATCTGAAATAGCAGGATAGAATCGATCGGGTTTTACTATTTAGAATGAGGTTACCCTGACAGGGGTGTTCATATATGCACAAAAAAACCTAACATGTCATTCTGTAAGAATCCATTGTAGGAGGCGCGCCGGCGTGCTTAGAGAACGGAAACACTCATCGCCGTCTAGTGCTACCGAGATATATCCGTATCTGTTCCACTACGACAATAGATGCTTACAGCATGACAGGAGGGCCGTTGGCAGTTGGCAATTGGCAGTTTGCAGCTGACAGAGGTTAGAAAGCAGAACATAATCGATTATCCCCCTCGTCATCAAACTTTGGAGAAGGTGTGAAAACATAATGCAAACTCACACAAAGGCAAAAAGCCACAGCAACGGCGCTGATAATATACCGTCCCTGACAGGACTTTCCTTATCTGCTTACCACGATCTAAGGGTGTGTGAAAACGCAACGCGTAATCACACAATCTCAGAGTCGCAGATACAACATAAATTTACCTTGCGGCTTGGCGCCCTGGTGATAAATATTTAAATCTAATGCAAGGGCGCAAAGACGCTATGAATATTGTATCTGAAAGTGTCCAAAAAGTTCAAAAAATATAAAAAATTCAGTTCCCTCACGCGCTTGCAGCCAAAAATCGGACGGACAGGCCCCTTGAGAATCCGGGGATAAGGCACTAAGAACGTAGAATGTGTACATTTTTACGGACTTTGGACAACCGCAGTCCAAAACAAGGTTACCCCGGCGGGGTGTTCATGTCCAACCCGGCCAGGGTTGAGCCGAAATTTTTATAATAAAATCAACTGACTTTAGGTATGCCGAGCTTAATGCGTATTTTGGAGTGCGCCGGCATGACGGCGCTCTGTCACACGTCGACACGTCGACGTGTGACAAAGCGGTGCCGAGGCACCGCAGTCCAAAACAAGGTTACCCCGGCAGTGTATTCACAGGGTTGGGCCCATTGAAAATTATTAATGTGATAACAAATCGTTATCAAAATGATAATTTTGTATTTTTTAAACGGTATCAAATTTCTGGATAATTGTATATAAATCAATTTCTTATTAATTTTTGAAATTGATGGCATGTTTGTTGTAGTAATTAAACTTTTTAGGAGGTAGGAAAACGTGCCCAGGGCAAAAACCTGTTTGACCGTTTTACTCATACTTTACTCTTCTAGTCTTACAAAAGACTACAAAGGCGCCGAATATCGCACCATTGAAGCCTTTGTGTACGGCCGATTCGAAGCGCGCTATAAAGCGCCGGTGGGAAGCGGCATGCTCGCCTCATTCTTCACCTATCATGAAATAACTTCCTCCACAACCTGGAACGAAATCGATTTTGAGATATTAGGCCGCTACCACGACGATGTTCAGGTCACCAGCATCGGTCCCGGCCAAAAAATCCGCAACAGCCATCAGTTCGTCAAATTCGATCCTCACGCCGATTTCCACGTCTACGCGTTTGAATGGACGCCCGATTATATCGCCTGGTTCATCGACGGCAGCGAAGTCTATCGTCAGGCACAGGATCATATTCAGGACTTTCAGTATCCGCAAAAAATCATGATGAATATCTGGAATCCCACATGGGCGCCATGGGCGGGTCACTGGGATGACCGCATCCTGCCCCTGTTCGCCTATTACGATTGGGTGGCGTATTATTCCTACACGCCCGACAGCGGTAGCTACGGCACGGATAACAATTTCACCCTGCAGTGGAAAGATGAATTCGACGCCTGGGATCAGACGCGCTGGCAAAAGGCAACGCATACCTGGGCCGGCAACGGCTGCGACTTTATGCCGGAGAACGTGGTGTTCAAGGACGGATTGATGATCCTGTGCCTCACCAACAGCAGCGCGCTGGGCCATGTCGACAAAACGCCGCCGGCGATGTTATGGTCGAGAGCGCACAAGAGCGAAGTGCTGTCCCATTTCTCCGAAGAAATCGATCAGGTCTCCGCTGAAATGAGGAGCAATTATGCCATAGCCGGCGTCACCGTGGTGGGCGCCCGGTTGCTCGAGGATCATCGCACGGTGCAGCTGACTGTAGATGGCATGGCAGCCGATAAAAATTATAATCTCATTGCGCTCAACATAAAGGATCGTTCTCCTCTGGCCAACCGGATGACCGGCCAGGTTTTGGCGATTCACCGGGGAAAGCCGCTCGCCTTTCCGGTCAAAATCAACGTCGGCGGCGACGCCTACGCCGATTATCTGCCGGATCAGGAGTGGGGGCCGACAGTCGAGTACGGCCACATGGACGGCTACCAGGGCACCTATGCCGGCACGCTGGACATCGCCGGCACGGATGAAGATTCCCTGTATCAATCCGAATTACACGAACTGGTAATATACAATATCCGCGTGCCCAACGGCGACTATCGCGTCAAGCTCAAAATCGCGGAAAACAATTTCAAAGAAGCCGGCAAGCGCCTTTATGATATTTTTGTCGAAGGCGTGCAGGTAGCCGATGATCTGGATGTCTTTCAAACTGCAGGAGCGAACACCGCTTACGAGTTGACAGCTGAATCGGTCACGGTTAGCGATGGCATCCTCGACATCCATTTCACCAACCTGTGGAATTTTTCTCTGCTCAATGGCCTGGTGGTCGAACAGCTTTCGGTTCAGGGGATCGAAGGCCGCGAACGGACGCCCGAACGGTTCGGTGTGCAGCAAAACTATCCCAATCCCTTTAATGCGACCACGATGATCGGCTATGACCTGCCCTCTGACGGAGAAACGAGAGTGACGATTTATGATCTTTTAGGCCGAAACAGGGCTGTTGTTCAGGATGGCTTTCAGCGAGCGGGCAGCCATACCATTCAATGGACTGCAAATGTGCCCAGCGGCGTCTATTTTTACCGCATGGAGTATAGCAACAAGGATCGACATTTTTCGGATGTGAAAAAATTGCTGGTTATGAAATAGGGCCGGATAGGAAAAGATATGAAAGGTCTCGAGTCTACACTCAAATTTTCGTTCTTTGGATGCACTAATTAGTTTTGTTAAACAAAAAACAAATCAGGTGCGAATCATCGTTCCGAAAGGAGGTGTATTAATCGGCAAAACAGAAATTTGCAAATCATCATGATGGGGATATCACCATCTCCATCGCAATCACTAACCATGTAACAAAGTAACAAACTTACCAAGGAGGATATGAGAATGAAAAAAGTTCTACTATTCGTAATTGTTGCATTTTTACCTCTCCTGGCCTTTGGTCAGATGATCAACAATTTCGATGCGGCGCCTGCGGATACCAATTACTGGGCCTATTTCGACAATCACGGCGGCCAGCATTATCAGACCAGCGATCAGGCGGATTCCGCCAAGGGCTGGCTTCAGCTGACCTTCGTCTCGGATCCGGTGCAGGAAGGAACAGGGGCCATGAAAGTCGACTACAGTGTTCATAATAGCGAAGGTTGGGGCGGCTATTCCAAATTGGAGCATTGGAATCCCGATTCCAGCGCCACCTACGATTGGAGCAAATACGATTCCATCGCCTTCTGGTATTACAACGCTGTGCCGCAGAGTCTGGCGGGGCGCGTAACGTTCCGTTTGGATTTGCAGGATGTAAGCGACTCTCCCAACGGCAACGCCACCTACAGCGTCAACGACTGTGAATACTATTACTCCTTCCAGCAAATCCTGGACAGCCAGCCGGGCTGGAATCGGTTTGCCATGCCTCTAACCGCCGATCCGAACGCCTGGAGTGGTGAAGCATTCAACCTCACCGGCTGGTCCGGCATCAGCGGCAACGGAAAGCTGGATCTCGACAAAATCAAGGGATTTTCCTTTGAATTCTCCATCAGCGGCGCCGGGGAAGGCGATGTCTCCGCCGGCACCATTATCTTCGATCATTTCACCCTGTTCTCGCCGGCCAGTGTTTCCTACATCTTTTTCAACGGCAAGGAATTTTCCTCGAGCTTTACCGGCTGGGCATGGGGCCAATCGACCCATGAAGTTGAAATCGGCGCCGGTGCCATGCCCGGCACCAACGCCATCAAATGGACCCAGGGCAACGAATGGAACAACGGCTGGAGCGGCATCGGCTGGTCCATCAACCCGCCCTACGATCTTTCCTGGGTGTGGGATACCGATTCGCTGAAATGCAAAATCAAAGCCGAAGCCGGCGTGGGACCCATCCGCTTCCAGTTTGAAGACGGCGCCGCCAAAAAAGGCATTACCTTTCAACCGATAGATGATAACACCTACCATACCTATGCCTTTAAATTGACCGATTTCATCTATGAGGACGGCACCTCCAACTTTGATTCCACAAAAATCTCCGTCCTCGGCATCATGGCCGAAGGCAGCGCCATCGCCGGCAAGGTGCTCTACATCACCGACATCTGGACCGGCAACCCGGTCATCGATGTGGTGGCGCCTGCTGCGCCGAACGGACTGGCTTCATTCGCCGGGCAGTATTTCAATCTGGTCACCTGGGAAGATGTGCCCGGTGAAGAAGGCGAAACCTATACCATCTACGCCAGCCAGAATCCCATCACCGACCTGACCGCGCCCGGCATCGATGTCGTCAAGGACAAAGTGGCTGAAAACACCCAGCAGGTCACCCATTACCTGATGTATCCGCTCAAGGATGCGCCGGTGACCTACTACTATGCTGCCGTGTGCAAGGATGATTTCTCCAACGCCAGCCCTGCAGCCACAGCCGGTCCCTTCACCAATACGGCCAAAGGCATTGCCACCATCTCGTTGAATCCGCCGGCCAATTTTGTCGCCGACGGTGATCCGACCGAGTTCATCAATGCCGGCATTATGCCGTTCAACCTGAAAGCCTCGGAATCACACTGGGGCCTGGGCAGTTTCGACAACGACAACGACATGAATGCCAACTGCTACCTGGCCATCGACGACGATAACCTGTACGCAGCTTTTGACGTCATCGACGATGTCTACAGCTACGATCCCACCGGCAATTTCTGGGAGGATGACATAATCGAGCTCTATCTTGGATTATATGATTTAAAAACAGTCCATACCGGCTTTAAGCGCGGTGCCGAGCCCGATTATAAAATCATTTTCCTGGAAAAGCAGCTCGATATCGACGCCGGCGGTTCGTTGAAACTGTACGATAGCCCGTCGGAAGGCTATATCTTCCAGCCTTACGGCGCTTCCGATTACGTCATCGAGGCTAAAATTCCTCTCGATTCGCTGCGTCGCGGCGCTGCCGCCAATGATGCCCGCTTTCATCCCAAGAACGGCATGCGCATCATCATGGACATCGCCATTCACGATTCCGACAGCCCGAATGTGCGCGACGGCATCCTGACCTACGACAACGTCTCCGCCGACAATCATCACACCGGCCCGCAATACTGGAGTTACTCCTGGATCGGCGATACCACCGTTGTCACCGGCGTTAACGATAAACCGCTTGCGGATCTGGATAGCTACGAGTTAATGCAAAACTATCCCAATCCGTTCAACCCGACCACCACCATCGCCTTCACCACTCCCAAAGCCGGTAGAGTGACCATCGAGCTTTACAATGTTTTGGGACAGCGGATCGCCACCCTGGTGGACGGTGTGAAACCGGCCGGCCAGCACAAGCTGGAAATCAACGCCAAGGACATGACCTCCGGCGTCTATTTCTATCGCATCCAGGCCGGATCGTTCAGCGCTACGCGCAAAATGGTACTGATGCGCTAATACGAGTCGGGGATCACGTCTTTTAAACCAAGGCGCTGATACCCGTCACTGAATAAAATTGCAGGAGGCGTCGCCGACGCATTGAGAGCGTAAAAAAATGGAAAGACCCCGGATGTTGCCGCCTTTGTTGCGGCAACGCCGGGCCTCTCACCACTACATACGGAACCCCGGGGTCGAAAAAAGGCCGGTTCCGCCTCCTGCAACCATATTTTTTCTCATAACCCATCGCGCCTTTTATATGGTCTGTGCCTGAACGCTGACAGCCCTCCACTCGCGCTGCAAGCTTTTATCCATCAACCGGCGCCAGGCGCCGCGATGCTTTAAAAAATTTACGCCCTCTATTCTCATAAAAGAGGATATAGCACGTAAATTTTTTAAACAGGTAATTTGTCAAATGAATGATTTATCCATTGAGGGAGTCTTATGGAGAACAGAAAAAATACCGTCTTGCTATTTTTATGGGTGCTGGTTTTTTCACTTCCTGCTCTTTTTTACGGCCAGACCACCGGCAAGATCGCCGGTCGGGTGACCGATGCTGCAACCGGGGATGCCCTGCCGGGCGCCAATCTATTGCTCGAAGGCACCGGCATGGGGGCGGTCACCGACGTTAATGGTGATTTTTATATTCTCAACATCGCACCGGGCGCTTACACAATTCGGGCGTCGATGATGGGGTATGAGACGCTGCGCATGCAGAACGTGCAGGTCTCGGTCAATCGTACTACCGAGGTAAAGCTGCCTCTGCGGCAGACGGTGCTTGAAGGCGAGGTGGTGGTTGTACAGGCTGAAAAAGTGGCGATCAAAAAAGACCAGACCAGTTCCGTGCGCAATGTATCTTCACAGCAGATCGAGCTCCTGCCGGTGGAGAGCATGGGCGCCATCATCGGCATGCAGGCCGGAGTGGTAAACGGTCATTTTCGCGGCGGCCGGCTCAATGAAGTGTCCTACATGGTGGACGGCATGCAAGTCACCGAAGTATTCGGCGGTTCCGGCCGCGCCGTCGATCTCGAAACCGAGGCCATTCAGGACCTCGAGGTCATCACCGGTACATTCAATGCCGAATACGGTCGCGCCATGAGCGGGATCGTCAACGCCATCACCAAAAGCGGTCAGCAACAATACAGCGGCGCCGTCTCATTCGACGCCGGTAATTATTATACCACGCACGACAACATTTTCATCGGGCTCAAGAGCACCGAGGTACTGCGCAACCAGGACCTCAAGTTTCAACTGAGCGGCCCGGTATGGAATCCGTTCAACCTCAAAAACTTGACCTTTTTTGTAAACGGTCGCTACCAGGACAATAAAAACCACCTCAACGGCATTCGCCGTTTCAACGTTACCGATTACAGCAATTTTCAAGACCCGGAACCCGAGGCCTGGATTTCCAATCACAGCGGCGACGGCGAATACGTCGCCATGGCGCGCAGTTTGAATAACTCGTTGATGGCCAAAGTAAGTGTGGATGTATTCCAGAGCATCAAGACTTCATTCCTCTATACCCTCAACGACGATGAATGGCACAGTTACGATCATGCCTTCAAATACAATCCGGACGGCATGGCTTCTTCCCATCGATTGACCCATCTCTATTCATGGGAACTCAACCACATGTTGAGCAAACGGCTGTTCTATGAAACCAAAATATCCTATATGGATACCTATAACGGCTGGTACCGATACGGAAATCCACTCGACGAACGCTACGTGCACGATAACCTGTTAGCCAACAACAACAATACCGGCTTTTTCACCGGCGGACAACAAAAAGGCCATTCCGAACGCTGGCTGAAAGACTGGAATTTCAAGTTCGATATGACCTATCAGGTGAATAAACACCACAGCCTCAAAGGCGGAGGGCTGTACACCCATCATGATCTCGACAACCGCTGGAAAGAAATTCGCAATTACTATTACGGCACCGAATTCGAAAATCAGCTCTATGAACCGGTGGTCTATCCCGACAGCTCGGAGTATTCGGACATTTATCGCGTCAAACCGTTCGAATTCTCCGGATATCTGCAGGATAAAATCGAATACGACGAAATGGTGATCAACATCGGCCTGCGTTACGACTATTTCGACCCCAACTCAGTCTACCCGTCGCAGTGGCGCAATCCGGATAATTCCGATCCCCAGCCCGAATATCGCGTCACTTATCGAAAAGCCAAACCGCAAATGCAGGTGAGCCCGCGCCTCGGTCTCTCCTATCAGCTCAGCAACAGCGCGTTGTTGCATTTCAGTTACGGCCATTTTTTCCAGATGCCGCCGATGTACGCCCTGTACCAGAACCACGATTTTCGCGTCTCACCCACCGACTATGCGACCACCATGGGCAACGCCACCCTGAAAGCCGAAAAAACCGTACAATATGAAATCGGCCTGTGGCAGGAATTGATCAGGGGTATGGGACTGGAAGTGGCGCTGTTCTATCGCGACATCTACGATTTGCTCAGCGCCAGGGTCATCACCACCACCAATCAGTATGAGTATGGCTTGTACAGCAACAAGGACTATGGCAATGCCAAAGGATTGGAAGTC
>JAFGSU010000270.1 GCA_016934435.1 Candidatus Zhuqueibacterota bacterium
AGTTGCAGGGTCAATTAGACCAGGCTGAGGCCTCTCTGCGCTATTATGCGACCGGGGAAAAAGCTTCGCTGTTATCGGAAGCGGAACGACAGATTGAGGGCGCCCGTATCCAGGCGCAAGAACAGCGACGGGTTGTCGAGCGATTGCGGGATTTGATGGAAAAAAGTCTGGTTGCAAAGCAGGAATACGAACTGGCGCTGGCGGCTCAGCGCGTGTTCGAGGTCAATGTTGCCATCGCCGAAACCAGATTGGCCAGTCTGCAAACCGGCGCCAAACCGGAACAGCTGGCGCTGCTGCGCTCGCAGATCGCCGCCATTGAACGCGAAATCGAGACTCTGGAGAAAAAAGCCGCGAACTTTGTGTTGACCTCTCCCATTGCAGGCGTTCGACTGCCGCAGGTCGGCTCGGACACCCTGTTGACCATCGCATCGCAGGATACTTTTATTGTTGCCATGCTGGTGAAATATGACGACCGCTTGATGCTGAAAAAAGGGCTCGGGATCGAGGTCACCGGGCCGGCGGGCGAGACCATGGCCGCGACCATCGATCAAATTTACCAGGTTGGCGGTCATTTGGATGGAGAGCAGCTTTTTTATGTCAGCGCAAAAATGCCACCGGCATCCTGGCTATTTCCCGGGCTCTACGCCCGATGCCGCATTCGCTGTCAGCACCTCAGCAAAGGTCAGTTTTTGAAACGGTTGCTGCATTGACACCGATCCATTACCCGCAGGGTCAACTATTAATCCTGTGGATGGCGCCATCCGCACGCTTTGCCGGTTAATACAAAATGTACGGTCAGGATCATGCTGCGCAATGAATATAAATATCTGCTCCCGTTGTCAAAATTGGACGCCTTGCGCCGCGCTGTCATGCCGTTCGTCGATATGGATCGATATGCCGCAAATCGCGCCGAGCACCAATATACCGTGCGCAGCATCTATTTCGATCGGCCGGACCTGCCGTTCTATCACGAAAAAATAGAGGGCATTGAACGACGCAAGAAAATCCGCATTCGCGGCTACAATCAACTGAATCATCCGAGCCGGGTTTATCTCGAGATTAAGAGAAAGTACAACGTTTTGACGGAAAAACAGCGCGCGCCGGTTTATTTCCACAATCTGGCAAGATTGCTGGATTCAAAGGATATTCATAAATACGTCCTGGACCGACCGGGAATTGATGGGGCTCTGGAAAATGCGCAGCGTTTTTTTTATAATGTCACCGCTCTGTACCCGAGGCCGGTAGTCCTGGTCGTCTATCATCGGGAAGCGTTTTACAGCAAATTCAACCGACAACTGCGTTTGACCATCGATAAGCATATTCATCGTCGGCTGACGCCGGGGCTCGATTTATTCAGCGACCATCAGTTGGAACCGGTATTGCAGGGCTATTTTGTCTTTGAAATCAAATTTTACCGCGGTTTGCCTTACTGGCTTTCCGCGCTTATTCGAGAATTCAATTTGCGCCGGCAGCCGGTCAGTAAATACACTACCAGTTTAGAAATCGATTCACTTGTGCCGTTTGATGAATTGAATATGATAAAAACCATGCTATGAGAGGATTTTAATAAAAATGCTGCAGGAATTAAGATCCATTTTAATGATCACGGTTACGCTGGAGCAGATTGTCATTAATTTGCTGGTGGCGCTGGTGTGCGGCGTCGGCATTGCCCTGCTCTACCGATGGACCTATCGCGGGCCGGGATATACGCTGGGATTTGTCAACGCCATCGTTTACCTGGCCATGATCACCGCCGTCGTCATCATGGTCATCGGCAATAATCTCGCCCGCGCCTTCGGGCTGGTTGGGGCCATGTCCATTATCCGGTTCCGCACGGCGGTCAAGGATACTACGGATATCGTTTTCATTTTTTATGCGCTGGCGGTCGGCATGGCGGCCGGTGTGGGATTTCACAAACTGGCATTCGCCGCAACCGTGATGATCGGCCTGGTTATTTTAACGCTCAGCAAAGGCGGTCTGGTGACTTCCACCGGGCGTAAATTCCTGCTGCAATTCTCTTTCAGTTCGGACCAGCCGGATGCCGCGCCTTATTTGCCGATCTTTCAAACCTACTGCCGGCGCCACAAGCTGATCAATGTGAAATCGGATGACGAAGGGAACGTCTATGAGCTCGCCTTTTATGTTGACTTGAGGGATGAAATGAAGAGCTATGAATTGCTGCGCGAACTGGGTAAAATCGAGGGCATATCGCGCTGCAATATCTATTTTGATGAGGAATCGTTTTAATAAAAGCCGGATCATGCCAGCAGTTGTCATCTATGTAAGGCAATTTTAGCCATAACGGCAGGACTCGCCTTCTTTCATTCGTGTGTTTCATGTGATTCGTGGGCTTGCTTGATGCCTACGAATCTCACGAATGGACACGAATTTCCTCATCCCGGTTCCACCATATCCGCACATATTTTTTGTGATTCATATCACAGAAAGATAATAATCGCCAAATACAACGAAAAATTGTTTGATTGATGCATTTGATTTATTTATATTTTTCTGTAGATGTCTTTTTGATTTGCTATTGTCCAGGGTTCACTTCCATTCCACGGGTAATTCAAGTTGTCATTTCCAAAAAACCAGGTTTTAAACTGTTCTATTCAAATTTTTCCCAAAATCGGCTTAAGTAAAAATAGAGCGGAGACAAAGAGATGAAAAAACGTGTTGTTTTCTGTTTATTTCTGATTTTTTGGTCTTTAGCGTCGGCGCAACTGCGGGAGTGGGTGCTGCAGCCGTTCATAGAGGTGAAAGGTCCCCACAGCCGGGCGGAGTTGGGTCGTTTTGTGTACGGTTTTCCCAATCCGGACACGAATATACCCTTCAATGTCGTTGCCGGCAAATTGTGGGCTTTGGGGATGTATTCGATTCACTCGAAAGCCGATTCCATACCGCTCGATTACTATTTGGGCTCGAATATGGTGCATGGCGATTTCAATGGGGATGGTTTTGTTGATGTTGCCATACACCAGGATATAGAATATCGAGGGGATACGGTGTTTGTTTATTTGGGCAAATCTACAGGATTATCCAATGTACCTTCTGTCATCCTTCCAGGTGAAAGAGTATCCGAAGATATCAGCAGTAGTTTTGGAGAACATATGTGTGTAGGGGATTTGAACAATGATGGCTTTGATGATTTGATTATAGCCGATTGGTCATACATTTCAAAAAATTTTTGGGGCAAGATTTATATTTTTATGGGGGGAAATGAATTCTCTTCAAAATATAATTATTCGATATTGGGCTATCCTTATTCAGGATTGGGATTGGCCTGTTCGTCAGGTGACTTGAATGATGATGGTTATGATGATCTGTGTCTTTTTGGTTTTGATACAAATGAACCTAATATGTCCGGCAAACAATTTTCGTATATTTCAATTTATCTTGGGAGTGCTGATTTTGATACGAATCAAGATTATTATGTCAAGGGCAGTGATTATTCAGCCTGGGGTAAAATTCTTTGTATGGACGCCAACGGCGACGACATCCAGGATTTGTTGTGGAGCACAAACAATCCGGATAAGCGGCGGCACGGCCCTGCATTAAAGCAAGCGGTGCTGGTATTCAACGGTGGGAAAGACTTTGATCTAAAGTACGATTTCATCATCCCGCACCCGGATACGGGGTGGAGCCAGGTGGGCAATTTCGGCGACGTGCTGGCCAATGCCGGAGACATGAACGGAGATGGCTATGACGACATTCTCATCGGCGCGCCTTATTCATTTTACAGCAGCGGCATGATGTTTGTGTACTGCGGCGGCCCGGCGCTGGACACTTTTTTCGACGCGGCCAAGGGGCAACTGGTAGAAGGATTTTTCGGCTGCAGCCTGGCCGGCGTCGGCGACGTCAACGGCGACGGCCTGTCCGATATCATAGTCGGCGCCAGCACCTATGATTGGGACTATATGTTTGGCTATTTTGTCATATTACTCGGCGACCGGCGGATACCAAGCGACGTGCTACCGGAGTACGAGTTTCCGGAACCACCGCCCCCTCCGCCTCCTCCACCGCCAGAGGCGTACGCGTTACAACAAAATTATCCCAATCCATTCAATGGCTACACGAAAATAGCATACGATCTGCCTGAAAAGGCCTTTGTGCGGATAAATATCACGGATGTGCTTGGGAGGAGGGTGCGAACCATCGTTTATGGGGAACAAGAACCTGGTACCCACGTTTGCGGCTGGGACGGCCGCAATCAAGGGGGAAAGGAAGTAACAGGTGGTGTCTATTTCTACAAGATGGAAGCCGGCGATTATGTGCAGGTGAAAAGCATGACATTGGTGCGATGAAACGAACCCACGCAGAAGCTTAAAGATTTCGGGATGGCCTATTTTTATAATTAGCTGACAACAAAAAGGGAGGAAGATATGAAAACAAGAAACGCCATTTTGCTTTGCGCAATCATTTTGATTGCAGCGCCTTTGATTATGGCGCAAGAGTTTCCCATCGGCGCATATATCCATAAACCGGACAGCGCCGTGTACCGCAGCTGCAATTTCACCTGGGCGGCGATGATGACAGATTTTTACAGTGACACCAATTCCTATTATTTTCTGAACCAGTCCAATCTACGCATCATGGCCATGCGCTGGTCGAATATTTACTATCCTTCCATCGCGCAGCGTCTGGTGATCGAGGCGGAACAAAATCCGGTGAGTGACCTTTCACAAAACTTTTTTCAATTAAGAGAGACTGGAACTACTGATGGGAACGCACGAAGGGCAACTCCTGGGACTCATTCAGCCGGCTACATGGTTCGAGATCCGGTTCCGTACTGGGAATATTCCAATAATACGGCCTATATAGATTCTTTCCGGATCAAAATAGCTTATGTGCCGGGCACGCACAAACTGGTGGCCACCCTGTCGGTTGTTGATAAAACGACCGGCGCTACCCTTGCTTCGCAGGTGCTGTATAACGATACTCATTTCGGCGACAACAGTTATCACTGGTTTACGCTCAGTTTTACCACGGGAACCGCCTCAAAGAGTGGTTCTGAGGAAAAAGTGCAATTTGTCAAGTCGTTTGAATCCACTCTAGCCACCGATTACAATATCGACGTCCGGATCTACTGGCACGGCCAGGTTGAGACGTGGCTGGATAAAGTGATTATCAACGATTCAAAAGCTCATTCTCTTTATAGCGGCGCTTATGATAGTCAAATTTCTGGAGAAGCTCAAACATATACAAGCGGCTTGTATCCATTAATGCGGCGTTTCATGCTGAAAGACGAGCCGAATTTGAGCGGTTTTTATCCATTCCGGCGCGTTGATGATGTGCTTGTAGCAGCGCATCCGAATGATCCGATAGCGGGTCGCGGCCGCGGCTGGACGGCCAACTGCCTGAAATATCAGCGATTCCTGCAAGAAGGCAAACCGCACGAACTGGCCGTGGATATCTATCCGATCGGGCCCTCGATCCCATCGCCTTCTTTGACCGACCAGGAGGCGGGGGATTTGGGCATTCCGCCTTATTCTAATAACTATGCTCTCTATACATCCCGTTTGCAAAACGCGCTGGACTCGCTGGTCAGCGTGAATCAAACGCATTATGGATATACGTGGAATAAGGGTTTGCGTCCGGCCATCGAGGCGACCAAGGCCATGGGATCAAAAAAGGGCATCTGGTTTATACCGCAGCTACACGGCATACTCTGGAAGAGCAATGGTAAATATGTGCCCAGCAATTCATATTATAGCGGATTACGCAATCCGACACCCAGGGAAATCAGCGCGATGGTACTTATGTCGTTGGCCTATGGCGCCAAAGGAATCATTTACTATCCCTACAGTACTACCTATGATCCCAGGGCCGGTGTGGAAAACTGGAATCCCGGCCTGGTACGCCGCGAGAGCTCTGGATTTGAGAGCAACCACAGCAGCAATTACTGCACATTCACTTTCGATAACGGCACCCGCAGCGTGTTCACCGGTTACCAGGAAAAATGGGGCGCGGTGCAGGCGATTAATGCGAACTTGAAACAACTGGCGCCCATTTTAGCCGATACGAATAAAGTCTGGCAGAACGGAGCCAGTATTCACAAAGGTCAGATCAGCAACATATATGCGGTGATAGAATATCTCTATACATTAAATAACAATAACCAGCAGGACAGCTATCCATCGGCCACTTATGCTGAAGCCGGATACCTGCGCGACTTGAACAATTGGGATTATCTGGTGGCGGTCAATCGCCGATGCGCGCCCACGCAAGGCAGTGTGGATGATCGACGAAAAATGAATATAAAATTGAAAAAAGGCTCCGGTTACTGGGCGGTCAGTGAAATACCGTCGGGCCAGTATTGGACACTGAATTACAACGGCAATTTTACCACAAGCCTGTTCGAGCCGGGCGAGGGGAGAGTCTATCGCGTGGCGCCGCGCGATATATATGTGCCTTCTCAATTCACTACGATTTCAGCCGCCCTTGCTGCTTCGATGGGCGGCCAGGTTGTAAAGGTATCAGCCGGTTCATATAACGAATCCGGCACAGTAACCGTCAAGACCGGCGTCACCTTGCAGCTTAACGCCGGTGTCACCATCAATTTTGCCACCGGCAGCAAATTGGCAGTTTATGGCAAACTCGATGCCAATGGCACAGATACCACATCGAATGCCGTTACGTTCACATGCGCTTCGGCCACGCCTGGCGGTTGGCAGGGGATTTGGCTTTACGGCACCGAAACCTGCCATGAGTTGGATTATACCCGAATCAAATATGGCAATTATGGTGTTTATGCAGTGACGAACGTGGGAATCGATTTCCATAATTGTATATTGGAGAGAAACCGATATGGCATATATGCCAATAATGCCACAGTCTATGTATCCGACAGCAAGGTCAGAAATAATAGCGATGCAGGTGTTAGTATTTATGGTAATCGACCCTGCCAGTTCGGCGGCAGCCGAATCAGCAATCCTGGTGTGGATGGTTTGCAGTTCACCAGCGCCGGTCCGTCTATTTTCAATAGTCTCATCACCCAGAACTACCGTGGCGTCGTGGGCAGCAGCAGTACGATAGATATGGGGATCAGTTGTGACTATGGTGGGTATAACAGCATCTTCAATAACAGCAGTTACGAACTGAGCATATCTTACGGCATCATTTACGCACAAAAGAATTGGTGGGGATATCCGGGCATCCCTAGTTATGATTTTTATTACGGTCCAAACGGTACGATTCTGGCGTGGTGTTATTTAACAGAACCACCTCCGAGTTCGTATTTGAGAGGAGGAGGGGATCAGATCGCCGCAACGGTAATGGAAATATCACTTGAAGATTCTGCAGCTTTTTCTTTGCTGTCAAACGGCTTGATCCTTCGTAGTCAGGGAGACTCTCCAGGCGCTATGGAGTTGTTAAAACAAATTCCCAAGCGTTATCCCCAATCACATTGGTCTTTTTCGGCCTTGATGGAGCTCTGCAAGACACATGAAATAGCGCTGGAACAGGGCCATGAAAGTATTGATATTGCAGGATATTTAACAGATTTAATAAAAGTCCAAGAATCTGAAGATCAGGAAGCTGAGACATTACCCCTCAGCATGCAATTGTTGACGAGTGAAATGATACGTCAGGGCAATGCCTTGGCAGCGGCCGAACAGTGCAAAGTAATCATCAACCTTTTCCCTGATTCGCGCTGGGAAGAAGATGCTCTGTATAATTTATTTAGCATCTGTCTATTCATATCGGATAATCCAGTGATGGCGGAGGAAATGCTAAATAATTTGCGGGAAAAATATCCCAACAGTGAACATCTAATCCACGCGTACGCAGCACTAGGAAGAGACACAACTGGTTTTTTGAAAGGTGTTGAAGGCGCAGAACCGGTTTTTGAACATGTACAACTGAATGGTATCCCGATGGAGTACAATTTATCAAATAATTTTCCCAATCCTTTTAATCCTGAAACAGAAATCAGATATTCGTTGCCTGATGCAGGATTTGTCAGAATGGAAATATTTAATGTTCTTGGTCAAAAAGTCGCAACTCTTATTCAAGGAAATAAGGTTCCCGGCAATTACTTGATAAAGTGGAAAGGTCATTCGGATGCGGGAATCAAGTTACCGGCAGGCGTTTATGTGTGTGTTATGCGAGTGAATGATTTTGTTAAGAGCATCAAGATGACGTTATTGCCCTGATTTTGGGTATCGTCCGCATTATGGAATTTTAACTAATGTTTTTTCATTCGTGTGTTTCGTGTGATTCGTGGGATAGAAGCAAGCCCACGAATCACACGGATGTACACGCATTCGAACTAGGAATTACTCTTCGAACACACTCATATCCACCGTATCATCTATTTTAACCTCAACAATGGTGCTCTCCGAAGCCTTTTGTCCCTTATCAAAACCGATGGTCTTGAACGGCATCATCATGCCCGCCACGTTGCGGTAATCTTCATAGCGCTCCTCGGCCTCGGTCGGACCCTGCTGCCCTATGGTTGTGTAGGTTACGCCCAGGGGCAGATGGGTGGTTTTATCGAGAAAGAGATGATACGACAGCTCACCTTTGGATACGATCAATTCGAACGCCTCTTTTTCGGCAAAGATGGTTTCGCCTAACAGCTGCGCCTCGATTTCGTTCAAGTTGCGCACCAGGATGACCGGATCGCGGAATAGATTTTCTTTCATATTTTTCTTCAGCGGCTCCGGCGCCGGCATGCTGCCCTGGGCGCTGACCATTTTGCCGCTTTCGCCAGTGAGGATCAATTTCACCTCACCCATGGGGGTTTTGAGGATGCTGCACGATTTGTCCGGATAGACCACGATTTGTCGGGCGTCCATCGCCATTTCTCCCATCGGGGTAATTTGCACCAGTTTCAGTGCAGCGGTCAGGCTCTTTACCGCGGTGATTCTTTCGGCGCCGCCCAGACTCGCCGCCATTTTGTCGAGCAGCGCCCTGGCCCGGCCGATGCTTTCGGCGGTGGCCACCGGCACTTCCTCTTTGGCTGTTGGTATGGTGATATCGATTTCGTTCACCTCGCCCAATACCGACAGCGGTTCGTCGAAATCGGCCGGATTACCCACCACCAGGATTTGCACCCGATCGGGATGCAGGTATTGTTCGGCGACGCGCAGGATATCCTCCCGGGTCACTTTTTCTAACTGCCGCCGAGTCGCCTGCAGAAAATCGAGAGGATAGCCGTAAAATGAGTAGGTGAGTAGCCGGCTGATCACTTCATCTTTGTCGTCAAAGTCAAAGACGTAGGAGTTGAGCCAGCTTTCGCGAGCGCTGCGCAACTCATCCTCACTCACCGGCTCGGTAGTCATCAATTTCATCTCGCGCAGCATGGAACGGATGGCTTCCACCGTGCGGCCGGATTGCGTCTCTAACATCATCTGAAATTTACCGGGGAACGCATAGTTGGTGCCGTAGTATCCCTCCACATGGTAGGCGAGTCCTTCGGTGGCGCGCAGCCGGTTGAACAGGCGGCTGTTGACGCCGCCGCCCAATATTTCGTTCATCATAGTCAGAGCGGGCAAATCGGGATTGTCTTTCTTGCCGCCGATGTGGCCGAGATAGATATTGCTCTGGGTGACGTCGGTTTTTTTCACCAGGTTGACGGTATTTTGATAGGTATAATCTACCCCGGGGATTTCCGGTCTATGGTCGCCGCTTTTTTCCCACGATTCAAAGGTTTTGCGTATTTTTTTCAGCATATCGCTGCCCTTAAAATCGCCCCATACCGCCAGCACCATGCCGTCCGGCCGGACATATCTCTTATGAAAGGCGAGGAGGTCGTCGCGGCTGATGGCGTCGACGGTGGCGTATTCGACGGCGCGGGCGTAGGGGCTTTCTTCGCCGTAGATGATCTGCGCAAATTCACGCGCGGCAATGCTGGAGACGAAATCGTTGCGCCGCGAGATGGCGCTTTTCATCTCGATTTTCGCCAGATCGATTTTCTCCGGCGGAAAGGCCGGGTGCATCAACACATCGGCGTAAATCGCCAGCACTTTGTCGAAATGCTCCTTCAGGGTGGAAAGACTGGCGCCGCCCTCGAGCACGCCGATGTAGGTTTCGACGCCGGCGGCGATTTTCTCCAGCTCTTCGTCGATCTGATCGCCGGGCATGGTCTGACTGCCGCCGGTGCGCATGACGATGCCGCAAATATCGGCGAGACCGGTTTTTTCCGGCGCTTCCCAGGCGGAGCCGGCGGTGAAAACGCAGCGCATCTTGATGAACGGCAGTTCGTGATCCTCCAGCAGCAGCACCCTGATGCCGTTTTTCAGCGTCGCCTCTTTGGGCTGTGGAATGTTCACTTCGCTGAGTTTGCCGTAGGTCAACTCTTTATAGTGCTTCTGGCTAAAACTGTCGCCGGCCAGGCAGAAAAGCACGGCCAGCGCCAGCGTCGCCGTTATGATAAAAGAACGATAGTTCATATGTATGCCCTTTCTATTGATCCGCTTCGGCCGGCGGCACGATCACAGCCACAGTCCGGTTGCGTTTGCTAAAAATTTCTTCAGCTACCCGACGGATGTCGTTTTCTTTAATCGCTTCGATCTTTTCGACCTCATGAAACATTTCGCGATAATCGCCGAAAAGCGTTTCCGCCCGACACAGTTGCAGGGCGAGGCCCTGGTTGGAATCCAGCCCGCGCAGGAAATTGGCCTTGGCGCGCGTCTTGACCGCCGTCAGCTCCTCCGCCGTCAGCGGTTCCTTTATTATTTTGTCGATCTCTTCATAGATGGCCGCTTCGCACTCATCCGTCGTATGCCCCTGCGCCGGCACGGCTAAGAACACGAACAGGCCGGAATATTTTTCCGTCAGACCGGAAATCGCGTTGACCGCCACGGCGATCTTTTTTTCCTTGATCATGGTTTTGTACAGCCGACTGGTGCGGCCCTGCCCCAGCACATCGGTGATGGCATCCAGAACGGCGGAATCTTTGTGCAGGGCATTGGGACGATGATAGCCGATGATGACGATAGGCTGCATGGCATCTTCCACTTCGATCCGTTTATACCCTAACTGCGCCGGTTCTCTGGTGAAGACCGGCCGCGGCTTATCACCCTCAGGCAATCTACCCCAATAGGTGTCCAATAATTCCAAGACTTCCGGCGTGTTCACATCGCCGACGATGCCCAGGACTAGATTGTGTGGTGTGTAATGCTGTCTAAAATAGGCTTCCGCATCCTGTCGGCTGATCGCCTTCAGGTCGGACATGTGCCCGACCACCGGTTCGCCGTAGGGGTGGGCTTTGTACGCGGCGGCGAGGAATTCCTCTAACAGTTTGCCGACCGGCTGATTTTCCCGCGTGCGCCGGCGTTCTTCCATAACCACCTCTTTTTCGGTGAAAAATTCGCGCAGGACCGGATTGAGAAAACGATCGGATTCCAGACTCATCCAAAGTTCCACTTTGTTGGACGGCAGGCTGAAAAAATAGACGGTCTGATCATAACTGGTGCCGGCATTCATGCCGACGCCGCCGGCGGTCTCGATCGCCTTGGCGAATTCGTTGCTGACGACATATTTTTTCGCCTCCTCGACGGCCTGCCGGTGAGCTGCCTGCAGCTGCTCCAGTTTCGTCGAATCGGCTAAATCGCCTCTGGCATACTCGTCGCGCCAGGCCACAAAGGCCTCATCCGCTTTCGCCATGGCCTGTAATTCCGCTTCAAGGTCGTTGGTGCCGATGGTGCGCGTACCCTTGAAAGCCATATGCTCGAACAGGTGCGAGATGCCGGTGATGCCCTTTACCTCGTTCACCGCGCCGACATTGGCCCAGGTCACAAATGAAACGACCGGCACATCATGCCGTTCCAGAATCAGAACGCGCAATCCGTTTCCGAGCGTGTGTTTCGTAACCTCATTTTCCATCTGCAAATAACCCTGTCCGTAGACGGACGACAGCAGGGCCAAAATGACGGTTGCAATAAATCCAAACCGGTTTGCCTGGATGGGATTGTATTTTTTCATGCTGATTCCTTTACATTAAGTGGTGTGAGGATTTCTCTTAATCTTACAAATCTAATGCTAATTTATCA
>JAFGSU010000271.1 GCA_016934435.1 Candidatus Zhuqueibacterota bacterium
AAATTTACGTCAACAGTAAAATGGCTGCCGATATATACTTTAATGACCGCGAAGAACGGATCGTCGCCTGCTCGCTGCCGCGTTCGAGCGTCATGGAACTGAATAATCAGGTTGAGATTCGCTCGCTCGCCGACACGCCGGCGGAACGCTCGCAATTCTATCTGGACTGGCTGGAAGTAAACTATAGCCGTTGGATGCGAGCCCGACAGGGGTGGCTTTCGCTAACATCGCCGCTCCCGGTTTCCGGGCACTATTTCCTCGACGGATTTTCCGGCGATACGATCACTGTGTGGGACCTGGACGCAGGGCAATTTTTACCGGTACAGGCAATGGGACGAAGCTATCGGGCGCATTTCAGAGTGACTTCGGCGGGTTATCTGGATGGTGAACGGGCAATTTTTGAATTGAACGGCGCCACCATCGCCACCGGGTATCGCGGCCATAACCTGTTGCGGCTGAATCCGCTCAATGGCGCGGTAATCGAACAGAAAAATTTCGACACCTATGCTTCTGCGGCACAGGCCGACAGCATGGCCGCCTATATCAACCGCTTACCGGATTCCTCTCTCATTTTGCTGGCCATTCGTGATGAAGGCAGCGTCGCCATGACCGAAACGGCGCACCAGGCCCTGGAGGCATTGGGCAGCGCGCAGACGCGCGACGTGGGCGTGCGGGATTCCTATGTGCTTTATGGCCGAAAAGGGACAGAGCCGGGCTCGGTTCCGGAACTATTGAAAAAGAGCGGCAGTGGACCGGCTGTACTGGCCGAGGTGCTCGAATTTTCGAACGGCGGCGATTCACAGGGCTTTCGGATACCGGCGCCGCAAAGCTCCACGGCGCATCTGGTAGCTTTTGAATCCGCCGGCCTTCAGAAACCCCTGCGAATGAATTTGTTTCGGTCCACAGACCTGCGCTCCACCACACAGGGGGCCGATTATATTGTGATTACACATCCGCTGTTTCGTGATCAGGCGGAACGTCTGGCTGCGCACCGATCGCAAAAAGACGGATTGCGCACCAGGGTTGTGCTGGTGGAAGAAATTGAAGATGAGTTCAATTACGGACTGGCCGATCCGGTTGCCATTCGCGCCTTTTTACAGTATACCTATAACAACTGGGTCAAGCCGGCGCCCCGATTTGTGCTGTTTTTCGGTGATGCTTGCTGGGACAACAAGGGTCTTACTTATAACGCCAATCAGAAAAACTATGTGCCCTCTTACGGCAATCCGGTGAGTGACAGCTGGTTCAGCTGTCTGGATGGACCCGACGACATGCTGCCCGACATGTTCGTGGGACGGCTGCCGGTGAGCACAGCCGAGCAAGCCGAAACCGCCGTGGATAAAATCCTTGCCTACGAGAATACGCCTTCGGCGGAATGGAAAAAAGACTTTTTATTCATAACCGGGGGTTTTGATTATATCGAGCAGATGCAGTTCAGCCAGCAATCGCAGCAGCTGGTCAACGAATTTGTCGTAAACGATCCCGTTTTCGGCCGGGCGATATCGTTGCACAAGACCACACAGGGACTGGCAGAGGGCGAACATCGCCAGGATATTCTTGAATCGATCAACAACGGCATGATCTGGGTGAATTTTATCGGACACGCCGGCAGCCGCACCTGGGATTTGATGTTTCATAGCGCCGACATCGAGGCGCTGGAAAATTCACCCAGGTATCCGTTCATCACCTCGATGACCTGTCATACCGGCCGGTTTGCCGAGCCCAACCAGGTCGCATTCGGCGAACAATTTGTCCTAACTAATGACAGAGGCGCCATCGGTTTCCTTGGATCATCGGGTTGGGGCTATTCTTTCGAAGATTACGCATTTTTGCGCTATTTATATCCAAAAGCGTTGAAAGATACTCTGCGTTGCCTGGGAGAAATTGTCACAAAATCAAAATGGGCCCTATGGCAAAGTGCGTCGAGCAATGCGCACGTTCGCGATATGGTTTACCAGTACAATTTATTGGGCGATCCGGCGGTTGGTTTGGCTATCCCGACGATGCCGGATTTAACCGTGAAAGTATCGGGCATTGTGGTGACGCCTGAGATGCCCAGTGAGGCTGATTCCATGGCGCAGGTTAAAGTGGTTGTTAACAATTATGGATTGGTGGCGCGCGACAGTACGGCCCTGGCGCTGGCGGCCGTACATCCCAACGTGGGCCGGGTGGAGATAGGGATCAACCATATAGGCGAGATCGGGCGCATCGACTCGAGTGAATTCTCCTGGTATTTGCGCGACATGGTGGGCGCCGTCGAGCTCGAGGCAGTGGTGGATGCCGATGATGTGATTTCGGAAGCGGATGAGAGCAATAACCTGCAGCGGTTGAGTGTGACCGTGCTTTCCAGCCGCATCCAGCTAATAGCGCCGCCGATGGATGCGCTCATCCCATGGGATCAGGTCGTACTTAAAATATTAAATCCGCAGGATCAGACGGAGGGACAGCGATCATTTGTTTTTTCTGTTGATACGACCCTGTCGTTCGACAGTCCACTGCTGCAGACGTCCGGTCCGGTCCGGGCGCAGTCAATTATCGTCAGGTGGCAGCCGCAAGGGTTGCAGCCCGAGCAGGTCTATTATTGGAGTGCCAGAGATTTGAGTGATTCTGTATATCAACCCGGGCTAATCGGAGTGTTCAAGACAAGCAAGTCTGATTATGGGTGGGAGCAGGAGAGAGATTATTCTTGGCAAAAAAATGAAAATATCAATTTGAGTATAAATAATGGTGTAATACTGAGGGAAAATCAGGATCATTTATATGTTGACTCTGCATCCTTATTTGATGGCAATTTTGTGCTTATTCTTGTAAATGGATCCCCTGTATTGAAACCACATCGAGGACACAATCTTGCTGTTCTAGATCCAGTTACCGGCACGATTTTGAGCACAAAATCTTTTGATACTTATGCCGATAGCATTGAGGCTAATAAAATGGCTGATTTTATATATGGAATCGATGAAGGTCATTATGTAATGGTTGGCATTATGGATGAAGGTTCAGTATGCATGACTGAACGGGCTTATCAGTCTTTAGAATCGATAGGTAGTGCCATGTGTAGAAAAGTGGGGTACCGTTACTCTTGGTCAATAATCGGCCGCAAAGGTGCTGCTATCAGTACAGTTCCGGAAGCGATAAGCCAACCAAGAATGGGTTCAGCGGTTGTACATGATACACTCTGTTATTTCTCACAACAGGGCGAAATTTTATCACCATTGATTGGAGCGACAAAGTGGAAAAGTCTGTCTTGGTATGGAGATCAGCCAGCTGGTACAGATATTCAATTAAATGTGATAGGAGTTCGCAGAAATACGGTTATTACTGATACGATTATATATGATGTTGTTCAGAATACTACTACGGATTTATCTGCAATTAATGTTTGTGATTATCCCTTTTTAAAGCTTAACGCATTGTTTTTTACCACAGAGGCAGAAAAAACTCCGTATATCCATAGCTGGCGGTTACTCTTCGATCCCGTTCCTGACCTGGCCCTCAGCCCGGAGTATTTTTCCTTAACCGCCGATACGGTTCTCGCCGGGGAAGCCGTTCTGATCAAGTTACAGATTTTCAACATCGGCCTGTCAGCGGCCAACAGCATCATGGTTCGGTTTTCAGAAATCGATCAGCAGTCGAGCATTAAATCGATTGCCTCGTTGGTTTTGCCCCGGCCCCTTGCGGTCGATGATCAGATCGAGATTGATCAGCAATGGATGCCGCAGGGCTCAATTGGCGTGCGCCAGCTAATCGTGCGCGTCGATCCGGAAAATGTCATTCCCGAATTGAATGAATCGAACAACGTGCTCAACGCCCGGGTCTATATCCGCGCCGATACTACCCAGCCCTGGCTGCGCTTGCTGTACGATGATCGCGAAATCGCCCCCGGAGATCTCGTTTCGCGCACGCCCTGCATCCGCGGCTTGATTTACGACGACAGCCCCGGAGCCATTGATGATACCATGGCGGTCAGGCTGTATCTGGACGGTCAACGCATTTATTTTGCCGGCAATGAAGCCACCGTGCGACTCAGTTCCGAAGGCGAGATGGGCGCAAAGGGGGTTGTTTATTATTATCCGCAGCTGACAGCGGGATATCATTATCTGGAGCTCACCTACAACGATGACGGCGGCAATCAGAACGGCATCCAGAGTGAATTCAAGGTTGAAACCGATCTAAAATTATTGAATGTGCTGAATTATCCCAATCCGTTTGCCAACGAGACCCATTTCACCTTCGAGTTGACCCAGCCGGCGCAGGTTAGCATCAAAGTGTTCACCGTGGCGGGTCGGATGATTCTTGATCAGGATGCTGGCTGGCTGGGCGCAGGTTTTAATCGCGTGCATTGGGATGGGCGCGATGTGGATGGCGACGGCCTGGCCAATGGCGTGTATCTCTATAAAGTGACCGCCTCCAACGAATCGGGCCGGGTGGATGCGCTGGAAAAAGCGGTGGTGATGCGTTAAGCGGTAGTCAAATCCCCGGCTGCTGATCTGAATCTGCTTTTGATAAATCAAAAAAAACCCCGGTTTTTCGAGTATAACCGGGGTTTTTTCTGTTAAAGCTAACTTTTTACTTCATTAACACCATGGATTTGATGGCGCTATAGCTGCCCGCCTCAATGCGATAGAAGTAACGGCCAGAAGCCAATCGGCTGCCATCGAAAGAAATGCTGTGCATCCCGGCGGACAACAGCCCTAACTGCATCTCGGCGACCTGTCGGCCGGTGATATCAAAGACGCGCATGCTGACATCCTGAGCATCGGGGAGCATAAAATTAATGCGCGTAACCGGATTGAACGGATTGGGATAGTTCTGCATCATGCTGAATTCCCTGATGACACCCAGGTCGGCATTTTCAGCCATTAGTTCAGAGTCGGTTGCCTGACGAAATGATAAGTTATCGAGCAACAGGCCGCCATTTACATAGATGTCAACCTCTCTCAAGGTGGGATCTGCAGCTCGGCCGGATCCGCCGAAATTCCGGCGTAGGGCAATCCCATGACCAGGATTAGAACAACAAATAATGACTTTTTCATGAGAAACCTCCTCATTTTCAATTAAAAATTTCATGCAGACAAATGGAATCGATTGGAATATACTAATTAGTACTTGCCCACACTTGATAATTTTGTAAAATATAAAGCGTAGCGATGAGTTTTTATTCCCGGAAAACATGCGTCAGAGAGGAACATTCTTATTTTTTCGGCGATTAATAAATAGAGGGGCTGGTGGAGGATTATTGTATATTATTTTGTGCTTTGCTGTTTAATTTGCACATCGAGTATCTCCATACACGAATCTTACGCTCTGCCATCATCATTTGATAATTTTGGTGTGATTGTCCCATAGTCACGACCGTTGATATATATGGACCTTTTAAGGGGATGACTATGAACGACGAAAAACCGGTATTTTGTGTTGTCGGCGCCGGACATGGCGGCATGGCCATGGCCGGTCATCTGGCCTTACTCGGCTTCCAGGTATATCTTTTAAACCGCTCAGCGGAACGACTCTCTCCGGTGCGGGAAAGGGGCGGTATTGATGTGACGGGCGCGGCTGCCGGATTCGCCAAAACAGTCATGGCGACCGACAAACCGGAAGAGGCTGTACCCCACGCCGATGTGATCATGGTCGTGGTTCCGGCCACCGGCCATCGCACGGTTGCCGAGATGTGCGCACCCCATTTGCGCCCTGAACAGATTGTCATTCTTAATCCCGGACGCACATTCGGCGCCATCGAATTTTACCAGGTCTTGCGCCGGTTCAATGGCTGTCCGGATGTGATCGTAGGGGAGACTCAGACTTTTTTGTATGCCAGCCGTATCACCGGTCCGGGTCAGGTCAGGATATTCCGCATAAAAAATTCCGTTCCGCTGGCGACCGTCCAGGCCCATCTGATACCACCCACGGTTGCAGTGATTCGCCGCGCTTTTCCTCAGTTTGTTCCGGGCGATAACGTCTTTAAAACCAGTTTTAACAACATTGGAGCGGTGTTTCATCCGGCCCTGACGATTCTCAATGCCGGCTGGATCGAGGATCGATCCGATTTTGAGTTTTACCATCAGGGCGCTTCATCTTCCATCGTCAGCGTGCTGGAAAAAATCGATGCGGAAAGAGTGCAGGTGGCAGCCGCACTGGGTATTCAGGCCATAACGGCCCGAGAATGGCTCTATTTTGCTTACGATGCCGTCGGTAAAAATTTGCTGGAAGCGATGCGAGACAACGTCGGGTATAGCGGCATCCTCGCGCCCCACCGTACTCAGATGCGTTATATAACCGAGGACGTGCCGTGCAGTCTGGTGCCCATCAGTTCCCTCGGCCATCAATTATCCGTTGCAACACCTGCCATGGATGCGCTCATCGAACTGGCTTCGGTAATGCATGGTGTGGAATATCGGGAAATCGGTCGAAATATGAAAAGAATAGGGATCGATCAACTATCTATCAAGGAATTGCGACTCATGGCCATCGGTGAGCTGGGTCCTACCGACAACGGCAAAGATAAAAGAAAACATGCAGTGGCGGAATGAGCGAAACACGTGCAAGGCAGGATACATTTGGTTTTTTGAAACCGGCCCTGGACCGGCACGATCTGGGTCTTACGAGCGTGGCGCAATTATTGAGAACCTGCGGTCTGACCACGGTCTTTGCGGATGAAACAGTTTGTCAAGCCGCCAACAGACCAGAGGACGCAGCCAATTTTGCCCTGATCGAAAAGTGGTTGCGCCAGGAAGGCATTGCCAGACTGGGATTCAGCTTTCGCCTCGATCCGGATATCGGCGTCGCTCTGTTCGGACGCTTGCTGCACGGCCTGCGGGAGAAAAAATGGTTGCACGAACAGGGCGGACCGCTCCGGCAGGTTTGTTTTGCCGGACTGCCCCGGGCCTGTGAGCTGGTGCGAAGAGAGTGGGGCGACTGGATCGTGCTGTTTCGCGGCGATGAATCCATGGCCGAAACGCTGGATAAACTCGGCATCCAATCGGTGTTGCATGCCGGTATCCTGAATCCGGAACTGCAGTATGATCGCGTACGGTTCGCTTTTGCTAATGACCTCTTTCGCCGCGAATTACCATTGCAAATAAAATCTCTTACCCGGCCATCCTATTCCGAATACGGCACTGAGGCCGATACCCTCGTCTTACGATTAAAAAGCGCTTGGGAGCAGCGACAGGGGCCGTTACTCCGCGCCCACATGGGGCCGTATCTACCCGAACGTCACCAGGCGGTGCACCTTTTTTTGAAATGGGCCGAACAGATGGCGCGCGGCGGGCACCTCGACATCCTCTCCATCGGCACCTCGCAATTAAGCCAGTCTCATTTCGGACAGGATTGGAACGGTCTCTCCAACGGCGGTGGTGTGCCGGTTAATTCCGAAGAAGAATTTGCCGCTATCTGGCGTGCTGCCCGTCCCATGCTGGTGCGCACCTATGCCGGATCTAGGAACATCCTGCAGCTGGCCAAGGTCTATGAACGAACGATCCATCAGGCCTGGCACGCCCTGTCCTTCTGGTGGTTTTCGCAGTTAGATGGCCGCGGACCGAACCCTGTTCTGCAAAACCTCCGGGAACATCTGGAAACCTTAAAGTTTATTGCCCATCAGAACAAGCCATTCGAGCCCAATATCCCCCATCATTTTGCTTTTCGCGGCGCCGATGATGTCACCTATATTGTCTCGGCGGTCCTGGCCGCACGGGTGGCCAAATCAAGAGGCATTCGTCATCTTGTTTTGCAGAACATGCTCAACACCCCCAAATACACCTGGAGCGTGCAGGACCTGGCCAAGTCGCGGGCCATGCTAACGCTCGTCCGTGAGCTGGAAGATCGGTCATTCAGGATTATCTATCAACCGCGTGCCGGGTTGGATTATTTTTCGCCCGATCCCGATAAAGCGCGCCGGCAGCTCGCCGCCGTCACCGCTCTGATAGATGATGTCGAGCCGCATAGGGAAGACAGTCCGCCCGTCATCCATGTGGTCGGGTATTCGGAGGCGGCGCAACTGGCGACGCCTGAAATTGTCGAGGAGAGTCTGCGCATAACCCGCGCGGCGATTGCAGAATGGCGTCGGCGCCGAAGCCAGGATTTGCACGATTGCCTCGACGAGAAAGAGGTGGCCGTGCGAATGGAAGAACTGATCACTGATACGCGTCGGGTGCTGTATGTCATAGACCGCTGCTGTCCGCCCCCTTATTCTGCGGAGGACTTGCACCGTTTATTTGCGGCCGGCTTTTTACCGGTACCACATCTGTGGAATGACCGCGACCTTTTCCCCAACGCCATCGCCTGGGATACGGCTTTTATAGATGGCGGCATTAAAATCGTAAATGAGAAGGGACTGCAAGTACCTATCGGTGAGCGACTGCAGCGTACTATGAGTATCTTCAAGTTGGATAAGCGATGATCATGTAAAAGCGAATTTTCACTTGATTGAAACGGCAGGGTACAGAAAAAGGGAGTCGGATATGGCAGGATTGGTCGGAATACTAAAGGAAGATGAGCAGGAGATTGTGGCGCAAAAACTGCAGCGCATCGATCATCGCGGTCTTGGCGGCAGCATGGTCCGTTCTGTGCCGGGCGCCACGTTCGGTTGGAACTGGCCGCCGGCGCAGGCGGCGCAGGCGTTCGGCCATGAACACATCGACGGCATATTTGATGGGGAGATTTACAACTGGTCGGACCTCTCACCGCAGGCCATTTATCCCCTGCAGGCATTGGTGGCGGCGTACCATGAAAAAGGCCAAAATTTTCTCAAAAAGCTGGATGGGCCATTTGCCCTCGCCCTGTGCGGTCCGGGCGGTGTGCTCCTGGCCAGAGACCGTCTCGGCGTGAAGCCGATGTATTACGGCTATTGCGATGGCGTACTCTGTTTTGCCTCGGAAATAAAAGCGCTGATCGGCTGGGCGCAAAGCGTACAGGCTTTCCCGCCTGGATGTTTTTGGCGGGGCAAAGGAGTGATGCTCTCGTTCGCGCCGGTGCAAAATCCGCAGGCGGTTTCCGCATCTATCGAGGAAATACGATTAACCTTACGGCACAAACTGCTGCGTGCGGTGCAAAAAAGGCTGGGGCGCGGCGAACTGGGCGTGTGGCTGTCCGGAGGCCTGGATTCCGCTGCCCTGACAGTGCTGGCGCGGCCGCTGGTTCCCGCATTGCACACGTTTAGCGTCGGTCTGGCCGATTCCCCGGACCTGCGGTTTTCCGGCAGACTGGCACAAGAGCTGGGGACGAACCATCACCAGCGAATCTGCACCCTGGCCGATTTGCAACGCGTTTTGCCGCAAGTTATTTATCATCTTGAATCGTTCGATGCCCTTCTGGTTCGATCGAGTATGCTCAATTTTTTGCTCGCCGAACTGGCGGCCGAATACGTGCCGGCCGTCCTCTCCGGCGAAGGCGCCGATGAACTATTTGCCGGTTATGCTTTTCTGAAAAAACTTGAGCAGGAGCAGCTGAATGCGGAATTGCAGAGTCTTGTCCGGCAATTGCACAACACCGCCCTGCAGCGGGTGGACCGATGCGCTGCCGCTTACAACCTGGTGGCGCATACGCCGTTCTTGGATTGGGATGTGGTCGACTATGCCATGCAGATTCCGTCGCATCTAAAGTTAGATGTGGGAGGCAAAAAAATTGAAAAATGGATTCTCAGACAGGCGATGGAAGGGTTGTTACCCGATTCGGTGCAAAAACGGCCGAAAGAAAAGTTCTGGCAGGGCGGCGGCGTAAAAGAGCTTTTGGGCGAATACGCCGAAGGACGAATCTCGGATCGGGCGTTTGCGGCAGAGCGAACCCTCATGGACGGAAGCAAACTCAACTCAAAAGAAGAATTGCTCTATTACAGAATATTTCGCGAACATTTCGGTGACATCGACACACGCCATTGGATGGGGCGGACAAAGGGGTAGGGGGAGAAAAGTCACCAAAGTTCAGCCGGAACCGTCCTGACGTCTCATACGATTGTCCCGGCAGGATTTATAAAGGATTTCATATGAATAAGCCTTCCCATCTACCCGCTCCAACTCATAACCTATCACAGAATCATTCCTGCAAAAAATGCCGTTTGATTTTTCAATATTTTTCATTAATTTTATAATCTGAAAAACTCGAACATCGATTCGGGGGCTGCAGGTTATTTCGGTAATCCGGTGGGTGGCGCCTTATTACTTAAATTTGCCAGTTAACGCCGAATCCGGGTTCGAAATGAATTCGGCGCGCTCAGGATTTAGTGGCAAGCTGTTTGATGCTGTGCGTTAAGGAACAGGTCGAAAGAGGCCCGAACTCGAAATAAAATCATCATGAAAATATTGTACCTCAGCCAATATTATCCGCCGGAAGTGGGGGCGACGCAGGCGCGTTCTTTTGAAATGACCGATTATTTAGCCGGCCGGGGGCATGAGGTAACGGTTCTGTGCAACCTGCCCAATCATCCCGGCGGCAAAATCGCCTCGGCTTATCGCCGCAAATGGATCAGCCGGGAGCGCATGGGCGATATCAGGATCGTCCGCACCTGGGTATACACCCGACCCGATAAAGGCATGGCGGTTCGCGCCGGTTTTTATGGCAGTTTTTTCTGCAGCAGTCTGTGGGCGGGCAGCCGGTTGCCGGGGCCCTTTGATTTTGTTTACGCCACCTCGCCGCCGCCGCTGGTGGGATTAACGGGGCTGTTGCTCAGTCGATTGCATCGGGCGCGGTTCATCTATGAAGTGCGCGACCTGTGGCTGGAGATGTCGCAGGAGCTGGGGATGATCCGTTCTTCCTGGTTAATCAAGGTCGGCTGTGCACTGGACCATCTGTTATATCGCAAAGCCCATCAACTTGTGGTTACCACTCAGGGCATCTACGATCGCATTGCCGTAAAAGGGTGGGGCGATAAACTGGCGCTCATTCGCAACGGCAGCAATCCGCAGATTTTTTATGATGCCGGTGAAACCATGAAAAACAACTTGGGCTGGGGCGACAAGTTTGTGGTGCTGTACGCCGGCGTACTGGGATTGGCTCAAGGGCTGGATGATGTCTGCCGGCTGGCGGAGCGATTCAGCGATGATGCGTCGGTGCATTTTGTCCTGATCGGCGACGGCCCGCTGCGATCGTACCTGGAGAAACGACAGCGGATGCGACCTTTAACCAACCTGACCTTGTTAGGCGAGCGGGCGCGAGAACAGATGGCGGAATATATCTCCACGGCCGACTGCTGTCTGGTGCCGCTGAAAAAACGGCCGCTATTTTTAGGCGCTGTGCCTTCCAAGATGTTCGACTACATGGCTTGCGCCCGGCCCGTTATCCTCAGCGTCGACGGGGAAGCACGGGCGATCCTCGATGACAGCGGCGGCGGATTGTTCGTGGAGCCGGAAAACATCGACGGGATGGCAGCTGCCATTCGAGACCTGCAGCGCCATCCACAGAAGCGACACCGGATGGGCCAAAAAGGACGGCGTTTTGTCGAGAAAAATTTTTCCCGCCGGGCTGCGGCGGCGCAATTGCATGGTCTCTTACAGCAGCGCTACGAAATCAATCACAGAACATCAACACGGTTAGCACAGGAGTAAATATGAAGGCGTTGATCACCGGCGGAGCGGGTTTTATCGGCTCGCATCTGGCAGAACGACTACTGGCGCGCGGGGATGATGTATGCGTCATCGACGATCTATCGACCGGCAAACTGGAAAATGTGACCCACCTGCGCGACAATCCGCGATTTCAACTGGCGGTGGAAACGATCCTCAACGAAACCGTTATGGACCGTCTGGTGAGCGAATGTGACGTCATTTATCATCTCGCCGCCGCCGTCGGCGTCGAACTCATCGTCAAGAGTCCGGTCGAGACCATTGAACGCAATGTGCTGGGCACGCATACTGTGCTGCGCCTGGCAGCGCGTTATCTGCGCCGCGTCCTCATCGCCTCTACATCGGAAGTGTACGGCAAAAGCGAATCCGTACCGTTCCGGGAAGAGGATGACCGCGTCCTGGGCCCAACCACCAAGAGCCGCTGGAGCTATTCCTGTTCCAAGGCCATCGACGAGTTTTTGGCTTTGGCCTATCACAAGGAAAAAGGCGTGGAAACCATTATCATGCGGCTGTTCAATACCGTGGGGCCGCGGCAAACCGGGCGCTACGGCATGGTGATTCCGCGTCTGGTCAAACAGGCGCTGGACGGGCGGCCTATGACCGTCTATGGCGACGGCCAGCAGGTGCGCTGTTTCACCTATGTGGATGATGTGGTTACGGCAGCGATCAAGCTCATGGAAACGCCCAAAGCGGTCGGAGAGGTATTCAACATCGGCAACGGCAGCGGTATCAGCATCATGGATTTGGCCGGTAAGATCAAACAATTGACCGGATCAAAGTCTGAAATGGTGCTGGTGCCTTATGAAAAGGCTTATGAACAGGGATTTGAGGACATGCGCATCCGTGTGCCCGATTTATCCAAAGCGAAAAAAATGATCGGTTATGAGCCCAAAATCGAGTTGGAGGAAATTTTACAACGCGTCATCACTCATTTTCGCACCCATAGGGAGGCGGAATAAAAACCGGGTGCAGTTGAGGCGCTGAAATCGGTTAAATGCCTTGAAACATTCAAGCTATCCGATGTGGATAAGTTGATCAAAGTCACTTTCCCAAAATGAATCGAATGAAATTCCGGCTCTTTGGTTTCTCATATCAAAAACCCGAGGTTGCAAATGCCCTTATTCGATATATTTTATATGGTTAGAAGCTATCATTCAATATATTTTAA